>JAOZSZ010000024.1:4479-11289 GCA_029939385.1 Pontiella sp.
ACTTGCTGAAGAGCTGGGGCTTCGAATCGTTGTGAAGGCGGTAGAGGTTCAAGCGCTGGCGGAAAAGAAGGGGCTCTCTATCGAAATGGCGGCGCGACAGGCGCGGCACGAATTCTTTGCGGAGTTCAATGATGCGGTCATTGCGCTCGCCCATCATGCAGACGATCAAGTTGAAACCTTTTTCCTCAAATTAGCACGAGGAGCAGGACCCGACGGGCTGAGCGGGATGGACTTCTCTCAGAAAATAGGACCAATCCATCTTATTCGTCCTTTGCTTAATCTCCCTCAATCAAAAATAATCGAATGGTTGAGGAAGAACCAATTCGTATGGAGAGAAGATGCCTCTAATTTGGATGAATCTTTTCTGCGGAATCGCGTCCGCCACACCCTCCTTCCTCTACTTGAAAGAGAACTAAATTCTAATCTTCGAGAGACCCTCCTGCGGACCATGGATATTTTGCGGGAAGAAAATGCGTGGATGGAGAGCCTGTCCCCCGCAACGACGCTGGAGGCCTCGTCTACCTTACCGATCGCAGCGAAAAGACGAGCCTTACGTAAATGGTTGTTCGAACACGGCGCGGAAAACGTCCGGTTCGATGCCGTTGAAAAGATTTTGGAGTTGATGAAGGACGGCAACGGGACCACCGTTTTTGAGCTAAATCTCCATCAGCGCGTTATTATTGAATATAGTAAGCCCCGATTTGAGGAAGATCCTCTTCCCGAGGAACCTTCGTGGGCCCTCAGCTCCGAACACGGAACTGGGTGGAGGCAAGACCCCAGTAATGGCATCGGAATTCTGCCAGCAGAAGCTTCGTTCGATGCCAATAAGGTGGGCGATGCCCCCATCACTGTACGTGGTTTTAAGCCAGGCGACCGAATTCGGCCTCTCGGCATGAAAGGAAGCCGCAAGCTACAGGATATTTTTACCGATCAAAAAGTCCCGCGCGCACAACGCTCCTCCACTCCTGTCGTCTGTTGCCGAGGTGAAATTATCTGGATTCCGGGCTATCGCACCGCACAAGATTGGGAGGTCCCTAGCTCTACCGCAAAAGCGATCCACGTGCGTATTGAGCCCAACCATTCCCCTTAACTCCAAGTTTATCTCCTTATCGTTGCAATTGCTTTCCGTCGATGGTAATGATTGGCCTGTTTTTTTAAGGAAGAAATAGCTATGGCAGACAATAAAAAAGTAAAAGAGACCCCATCTGATAAACCCAAAAAAAAGGGCCCGCCCCCCATGCCCATGCGTGGGCTGGCGATTTCGTTCCTAATGATGGCGATATTCCTGACGGTACTTCACCTGTTTTCTAACTCATCCAAGAAGACTACAGACCTCAATTATACCGACTTTTTAACCAAAATTAAGGCCGGTCGAATTGCTAAGGTGGATATCGCCAATGATGGCGCTGGAAACCACTTTGTGACGGGTGAGTCGATGGACTTAAATGAATCCGGTACAACCCAATTCCGTACCGAAATCATCTTGACCGAAAAGTTAATGGAAATGCTGGAAGAAAATGGGGTTCAGGTAAGCATAAAACGCCCCAAAACGATGCTGATATCGGTGCTCGCTAACATTGTTCCTTTCATTCTGATCTTCGGAATCATCTATTTTGTTTTTATCCGTCAAATGAAAAATGCTGGCCGAGGAGCGATGAGTTTCGGAAAGAGCCGCGCAAAGCTAATGACGCGGGACAAAAATAAAATCACCTTTAAAGATGTCGCAGGCGTCGATGAAGCTAAAGAGGAACTGCTGGAGATTGTTGAGTTCCTTAAGAATCCAAAGCAGTTCCAAAAACTAGGCGGCAAGATGCCCAAAGGCGTCCTGCTTTCCGGTGCGCCAGGAACAGGTAAAACCCTGCTGGCCAAAGCGGTTGCAGGCGAGGCCGACGGGCCTTTCTTCACGATCAGCGGATCCGACTTTGTTGAAATGTTTGTCGGCATCGGCGCATCGCGCGTGCGCGACATGTTTGAACAGGGAAAGAAAAATGCCCCCTGCATTATTTTTATCGACGAGATCGATGCGGTTGGTCGTAGCCGATTTAGCGGCATTGGCGGCGGGCACGACGAGCGCGAACAGACGCTTAATGCCTTACTCGTCGAGATGGATGGATTCGATTCGCAGGAAGGAATCATTATTGTTGCGGCAACCAATCGCCCCGATGTACTCGATCCCGCCTTGCTACGTCCGGGACGCTTCGACCGCCAGGTGGTGGTCGATCTGCCGACCCTGGAGGGTCGTGAGCAGATCCTAAAGATTCACTCCCGCAATGTTCGCCTTTCGGACAAGGTTGAGCTGAAGAAGAGCGCACGCGGAACGCCCGGCTTTTCCGGAGCGGACCTTGCGAACCTCGTGAATGAAGCGGCCCTGCTGGCCGCGCGCCGGGGAGCAGATTTCGTGGAGCAGGAAGATATGGAAGAAGCACGCGATAAGGTGATGTGGGGACGCGAGCGCCGAAGCCACGTACTAGATCCAGAAGAGAAAAAACTCACGGCATACCATGAGGCGGGACACACTATTGCGATGTACCACACTCCGGAATGCGAGCCGATCCACAAGGTGACCATCATCCCTCGCGGCCGCGCTCTAGGCGCCACGATGTCGCTCCCGGAAAAGGATCGCTACACCCAGTCGAAAAAGCGGTTGGAGGCTGACCTCGTTTCATTAATGGGCGGTCGCGCGGCGGAAGAACTGATTTTCAGCGATGTCACCACGGGAGCACATAACGATATCGAGCGGGCAACTCTAGTGGCCCGAGCCATGGTTTGTGAATATGGCATGAGTAAACTGCTGGGGCCGCAAAATCTGGGCAGCCATAGCCAACCGATCTTCCTGGGTCAGGGTCTTAGTGGCTCTCACGAGCACAGCGAAGAGACGGCTCAGAAAATCGACCAAGAAGTGCAACGCATCATTACGGAATCCTACGACACCTGCATGAAGATCCTTGTGGAGAACAAAGAGAAACTTGTGATCCTCTCAGAACTATTGCTCGAGCGTGAGGTCCTCAACTTCGAGGATGTCGACTCCATTATGAAAACGGGGGAACTTCCTGAAAAGAAAGCCGAGAAGATACAGGTTTCTGAAACAGAAACTCCTGCGGAACCCGCGCCAGCCGAGGAAAACAATGAACCTGATAATGAGCCCGCCTCCTCTTAAGGGTTTACAATCTTATGGTTTGGAACTACGCTTCACTTCATGAAACCACGAACATATATTGCTGCGGCGGTCGTCCTCCTCCTTACGGGTTGCATGACTACTTTTCGCCCTTGGAAACTAAGTGAAGTTAAAGAGGGGATGAACAAAGGAGAGATCGTTGCTCTTTTAGGGAATCCTGATTCTATTGAAATCAAAGAGGGTGAAGAGTCTCTATATTATTCCTATAGAGAAAATTATAACTCTCCGCTTTCTGGAAACCCTTCTGACAAATATGAGAATTCACGTGCCTTACAAGAGCATGATTTCAGACAAAGCTTAAAAACGTATAACTACGTCGTAACGCTGGTCGGCGGAAGAGTTACTTCCTATAAAGAAGTATTAGATTAGCGCCGAATCTTTGGCATTAATTCATCGATAAATGCATCCTTGCGTAAAGGATCAGGGCTAGGATTTTGCTTTTTCCATTTTTGATACGGATCTGGCCGCTGATATTCTGGAAGAATATATCTCTCCTGCTGTTGCTCTCGTTGTTTTTGGTAAGAGCTTTTATATGGAGTATACTTGCCCGCACGATCTTGTTTAGCAGATTCAAGACGCTTATCAGCCCCATACGTTTTATGCAAAATCGGGCTTTGTATCCGGCCTTGTTTTAAGGACGGATAAATCGATTTATCGCGCGACAAATCAAGCCCCTGCAGTTGCTGACCATACAACTTTCTCCCTTCCTGCGCAGATGCCGGCCGAACATCCAACCGCAAGTGATCGGAAGAAAAAGCCGTCGACTTAAACATTCCCTGCTGCGTTTCCTCATAATTATTTGCCGCTGCGTCCGCTTTTTGACGACTAAACTGATCCTTCCGCCTCGCCCCAGCGTAGGGAGATGAGTCTCGCTGCGTTCCCCATGTGATCATCCAATCATCTTGTTTCCCTAGCTCTGCATCCACCGCTGGGGGAGCAAATAGATTGGCATAAGGATCCACCTCTTCTGATTCCACCGCCAATAACCAATTCGGATTCTCCACCTGCGGAGCAGGTCGCCGCGGAGAGGGCGGTGGAGGGCGCGGAATCGTGCTTGGCTCCTGGCGTTGCAGGGCCACGTCTGTTTGCTTAAATATTTCAGAAGCAACAACCCCTTCTTCCTCAATGAAGTCTTCGGGGATCATGGACTCGGACTCAACAATAGGGATGCGCTCTCGAAGATACTTGCGCATGATGCGTTTCTTGCGATCCTCCATGGTCTCCTCTTGAGCCAATCCCCATAAGGGAACCAAGCAGGCAATAAGCAATAGAATCTGGACGCTTCGTTTCATGACCGATAAACTACTTCCTATGAATTCGACCCGTCAACGCCACATTACGTTTAAAGTTCCGTCTCGCGGAGCTCAGAAAAAGTTTATTGAGTCCATACTTACGAAAAATCCCTACGGGGAGCACACGAAACACATCCTGATGTAACCTGAGGAAAAGAATCTATGAATTTGATTAATGTCTTACGCAATGAATGCATCCAAGCCCATGCCAAATGTTCATCTCGCCATGACGTTTTATCCGCTATTGCCAAGCTGGCGAAGCGATCTCCAGTGCTCGCGCACGTCGACGAAGCGGCTCTGCTTCAAGGGCTGATTGAGCGCGAAAAGTTAAGCACCACGGGCTTTGGTAACGGAATCGCAATTCCCCACTGTCGCCTAGATGGAGTTAAGGATTTTGTGGTTGGAATTCTATCGGTACCCAACGGAGTAGAGTTTGCCGCCATGGACAATCAGCCGGTAAAATTATTCCTCTTCATCATCGCTCCCTCGAGCTCCTCGAATGTTCATATTAAAATTCTCTCTGCCATTTCGCAGGTTCTCAATATCCCAGAACATGTGGCCGAGATGGTGGCCGCGCCCAATGCAGAGATTCTCTACGAAAACTTTTTGCGGCACGTCCGCGATGAAGCGGACCCCAAACAACGCGACAATAAAACCCTCTTCCGGGTTCAAATCCAAGACGAAGCCCTTTTTCGCGATGTTCTCGAAGTTTTTGCGAGCTTTAATTCAACGGCCATTATGATTTCCGAATCCGAGCCCGCGTCCGGTTATCTCGAAAAAATACCGCTCTTCGCTAGTTTTTGGAGCGATAAAAATACGGCCTTCTGCAAGGTTATCCTTGCCACGGTGGACAAGAATGACACCAACGAAACGATCCGGCGCATCGAGCAACACACGGGATCGCTCGACGAGCGAGATGACATTCTACTGACGGTTCAAGAGCTCTTCTACTGTGCCGGCGGCCTTAATATTTAGGAATTTCAAATGTCTGCTCCCGCATTAGAACACGTTATCGAAACCTCGGCAGGACTCCCCCAGCTTTTCACGTTAGTTGGGGCCATGCTGATCCTCTGCTTCTATGCGGGAAAACTGATTAAGAAAACCTCGCTCCCCTCGCTCATTGGCTACATGCTTATTGGTGCACTTTTTGGCCCCTCATTCAAACAGTTTGGTATCGAGTTATTCACCGAGTCAGTGAGAGAAAGCCTCGCATTTATTACACAGGTGGCTCTCGGGTTTGTGGCGTTCAGCATCGGCTCCGAGCTTAGCATGAAATCGCTTAAACGCTTGGGGAACGGCATTGTCTGGATTATTTTTGTCGAATCATTTGCCGCCTTTTTTGTGGTAACCGGCCTCATCTACGCGGTCACCCGCGACCTTCCGATGGCACTCATCTTCGGCTCCATGGCTCCCGCCAGTGCGCCCGCCGGAACCGTCGCCATCATTCAAGAATACAAAGCCAAAGGCAACCTCACCCAAGCGCTCTACGCCGTGGTTGGATTCGATGACGGCTTGGCCATCATTATCTTCGGCTTTGCGGCCGCCATCTCCAAAAGCCTACTCATCGCCGAGGCTCCCGGCCACGTCTCTGAAGGCTTTTTCCATATGCTCAAGGGGCCCTCTCTTGAAATTATTTTTAGTATTCTCGTCGGTACAGCTCTTGGATTTCTTCTTGGCCAGCTCGTGCGCTTCATTAAAAACTCGCACGACATGCTCATCATCGTTTTCGGCATGATCACCCTCGGCACCGGCCTCTCCATGATGTGGCACCTCTCGCTGATCCTCACCAACATGGTCATCGGGTTCGTGCTTATCAATACCCGCCGCGAAGCGCTCGTGCACAAGGTTGCCGCGCCGCTGCTCGAAATCATGCCCCTCACCTTTGTCCTCTTCTTCTGCCTCGCCGGCGCACACCTCCAGATCGCAGCTCTTCCAAGCTTAGGAATTATTGGTATCGTCTACATTCTTGGCCGCTCTGGCGGCTTGATTGGGGGCGCCCGCCTCGGGGCCACGCTCGGGCATGTTGAAGAAAATATTAAAAAATATGTGGGCCTCGGCATCCTCTCCCAAGCGGGAGTCGCCATTGGCTTAGCGCTCATCGTCAACAGCGAGTTTGCTGAGCTAGGCGCCGTCACCGACGGGGTATCGCACGGATCGGCCATCGGCATGAAAGTCATTACCACCATCACCGCCACCTGCATCGTCTTCGAGATCATCGGCCCCATTCTTGCCAAATATGCCCTCGGCAAAGCCGGCGAACTCGGCAAAGCCACGCGTTAGTTTATCGAGAAGTATCAATGGCGTAGAGGTAACGTTTAATCTTTTGAGTGGTGGTTTTTTCAA
>JAOZSZ010000025.1 GCA_029939385.1 Pontiella sp.
CATTGGCCGTAGTGCAGCGGAAACTCTCCGTAAGCTCGGTGCCGCAAAATTTGTATACGAACATGGCGACCAAGTTTGCCCCGCAAACTGGACTCCGGGTGGCGACACGCTGACCCCCGGTCTCGACCTCGTAGGAAAGATCTAACTTCCCCTGGTTAGTTAATACCCCACCCCAGGAGGGTGCCCCCATGCGGGGCATCCTCCTTTTTTGTTTTCCCGAGGCGTGGCTTTCATTTATCAATTCCACTTCCAATCATTCGGAATGTGGTTTATCAATAAGTCCGTTTTTACTGAGGGAAAGAGAATGAAAAAATCCAGTTTAATGATTGGCCTATTGAGTGTATTGGCCATCTTTGCTACTGCCGCTGCATTCAAGGCGGCACAAGCTGTATTGATTCCGCTGATGATTGCATGGTTGCTCTCCTACATTTGTGGGCCGGTCGTCACCTTTCAGGTGCATAAAAAGGTACCCTTGGGGCTGGCGGTATTCCTTGTGCTCATGCTGGTGCTGGGGGTTTGCTACCTCGGCGGGATCTTTCTGATTGGCCGGGTAGAGTCGTTTATCGCCGAATACCCCAAGTATGCCAGTCAGCTACAAATCATTTATACCGACTTAATGAATACCCTTTCCGCAAGAATGAATGTGCCCGACGGCGCCTTTTTCAACATTAATTGGGCGCAGGAGATCGGTAAGCGACTGGTGGTGGTGTCGGGATCGTTGGCTAGCTTTGCGGGAAATTTGGTGATGGTCTTAATCTTTTTGGTCTTCATGTTGTTGGGCAAGCCTTATTTTAAATACAAGGTAGCGAAGGCCTTCCCCCCAGAACGCGCAACCACATTTAGCGAAGTAACCTCCGCCATCTCCGCGCAGATCGGTCGCTATTATAGTGTGAAGTTGGCGATTAGTGGAACCACGGGGGTGTTGGTCTGGTTATCGCTAACACTACTTCACGTCGAGTTTGCGCTTACATGGGGCGCGTTAGCTTTCTTTCTTAATTTCATCCCCAATGTGGGATCAATCATTGCGTCCATTCCGCCTATTCTGCTGGCGGTGGTGCAGTTTTATCCCTCGGTCTGGATGCCGGTGGTGACGGCGATTGTGTTATTGACGATCCAAATGCTTATGGGAAATGTGATCGAACCGAAACTCGTGGGGGACAGTCTAAACCTCAGCCCCGTTGTTATTCTACTTTCGCTCATCTTTTTCGGCTGGATGTGGGGGATCGTCGGTGCGCTGATGTCGGTGCCCATTGTTGCTGCAATTAAGATTGTTTGCGAAAATATTGAGGGGCTTAAGCCGATCAGTATATTAATGGGATCAGGAAAAACCTGTATGAAGGAAATGCAGTAAACAAGTTAGGGGATATGGTGGAACTACCGAATATTTTAAAAAAAGAAGAAGTGGGGGCGTTAATTAAACTGGCCCTGATTGAAGACCTCGGAGAAATTAATATTGACGTCACCTCCGACTCACTTGTGCCGCCGGAAGAATTGGCCGAAGCGCATATGGTTGCGCGTGAAGCCTGTGTGCTGGCGGGCACCCCCGTTGCCGCTGAAGTTTTTCGGCAGGTAAACCCGGATCTTGATTGTGAGATTCGGGTTCCCGATGGGACTACGGTTGAAAAAGGCACTACCGTATTGGTCATCAAAGGTTCGGCACAAAGTATTCTCACGGCCGAGCGCACCGCACTCAACTTTATTCAGCGCATGAGCGGGGTGGCCACCATCACCGCTGAATATGTGAAAGCGGCGGCCAACCCTGAAGTTATGTTGCTCGACACGCGCAAGACCACGCCTGCGTTGCGATCCTTCGAGAAATATTCCGTGCTTTGCGGGGGGGGAACCAATCATCGCTATGGACTATTCGATGCGGTGCTTATAAAAGATAACCACCTCGCATCGTGGACAAAAAAACAAGGAACCGGAGTGGGTGCCGCCGTTGCTGCTGCGCGCTCTAATTATCCTGATCTTAAGATTGAAGTTGAGGTTGATACGATTGAGCAGCTTAAAGAAGCGCTCACGACCCAGCCCGACTGGGTGTTGCTCGATAATATGCCGCCGCCCGTCCTGCGCGAATGCGTTGCCTTGTGCGATGGTATCTGTAAAACCGAAGCCTCCGGAGGAATTAATTTAAATACAATCCGCGCGATTGCTCAAACGGGAGTCGATGCCATCTCGGTGGGGGCATTAACGCATTCTGCGCCTTCCATCGATCTCGCTCTAGATTTCGTATGACCTTGCTTGTTATAGATATTGGAAATACCAGCACCTCCATTGGCTATTATCGTAAAGGTAAAGTCGCGGGAGTCGGACGATGCGATTCGCATTTTAAAAGGGCCGATGAGGTCGGATCACTTATCACGCTTAAGCCGGTCGACGCCGTGGTGATTGCTTCCGTTGTTCCTTCTGTAAATGCCCAGTGGAAACGGGTGATAAAAGCGGCAGGGCTTCCCGATCCGTTGTTGGTTACCCACAAACTGAAGCTGGGCGTCCCCATCCATTATCCCAAGCCTGCCAATATTGGTGCCGACCGTTTAGCCAATGCGGCCGCGGCGGCAAAGCTGTTGGGAACTCCATCTGTTGTTTGCGATTTTGGTACGGCATTAACCTTTGATGTGATCGACGGTCAGCGAGGTTATATCGGCGGGATTATCTGTCCGGGGCTTCCGCTTATGTTCGATTATCTTGCAGAAAAAACGGCCTTATTGCCGCACGTCGAACCGATCCGAACCAAGGCCGTTGTTGGGCGCAATACCAAGCAGGCCATGCAGATTGGTGCCCGCCTGGGTTATCGAGGCATGGTTCGTGAAATCCTTCAATCCTTGCGAGTCGAGCTTGGCTCCGAGAGACTACCAATCTGTTGTACGGGGGGCTATGCCGAATGGATCTTTAAGGATTGGGATGTCGAAGCAATCATTGATCCAACACTAACTCTTAAAGGGTTGGGGATTATTGGTGAGCTAAATTTATAATGAGCCGTTGGTTTTAAATTTCCTCCGGATCTCTTCCCCTTTTCGATGAACATAGTCTGTCATTTTTGGGAAGCGATGTTGGGTCCATGCCTTGATCCTTCCAAAGAGAGGAATTTCATCGGCCAGCAGATAGATGCCGATCAAGAGGCTCAGAATGCCTTGACCGGGCGTAATGAGCATAATGATCCCCACGATGATGCAGAACCAACCCGCCAGATGCTTAAGCACCCGCTTAGTATGTTTGTTCCAGAGTAGTCGTTTCATGGGAATGGCCTCATAGACAAAAAGAAAACCACGGAAGAGGTAAAAAGCATAGCTCAAATCATGTTGTTTGAACCACACTTCCTCATCGGATCCACCGAAGGGGGGACGGTAGAGAGCCGATGATTCCGTGATTTGTTTCATAGACCCTTCATCATCCCTTATCGTTCAAAAATGGTTTTGAATGATTGTGAATAAAGGGGTGCACCGATTCCAGAAGGAGTTGTTTCTTCTCCGGCGACGAGTTAAAGTGAATCCATTATGAATAAAGACAAATTGAGTACAGAAACCATGCTTGCACATTATGCCGAGGATCGAGCGGCTTATAACGGTGCAGTAGTGCCTCCACTTTTTCAGAACTCGCTCTTTACGTTCGAAAGCTGGGACGCCATTGATGAAGCCTTTTCTGATCCGAGTAATCACTGCATCTATACCCGAGGAAACAATCCCACGGTTTTACTCGCCGAGGCAAAAATTGCTAAGCTAGCGGGGGGAGATCGCGCAAGATTATTTGGCTCCGGTATGGCGGCTATTTCGGCCTCGCTATTTCATTTTCTGAAACCGAATGACCACGTGATTGCCATAAAAAATATCTATGGGCCAACGTGTAATTTTTTGACGTATTTGAATGAGAAGATGAATATCGAAACCACCTTTGTGTTGGGCGAAACGGTTGA
This sequence comes from Pontiella sp., assembly GCA_029939385.1. GTDB lineage: Bacteria > Verrucomicrobiota > Kiritimatiellia > Kiritimatiellales > Pontiellaceae > Pontiella. The sequence goes on from JAOZSZ010000025.1 coordinate 3,911, forward strand.
AGAATTTGAAGCGGCCATTACCGAAAAAACAAAAGTCATCTATCTAGAGAGCCCCTCTTCGTTATTGTTTAATCTTCAGGATATTGAGGCCATCACAACGTTGGCGAAGGCCCGTGGAATTCGAACCATTATCGATAACACGTGTTGTACGCCCCTTTTTCAAAAACCCTTAGCTTTGGGCGTCGATTTAGAAGTACATTCCTGCTCTAAATATTTAGGCGGGCATAGCGATTTGGTGGCTGGAGTTGTGATTGGCAATGAAAAAGAGCTTCTCGAAATCGGCAAAACGGAATCGTTACTTTTTGGTGGAAAGATGGCGCCTTTTGAAGCGTGGCTATTGGTTCGGAGTCTGCGGACCTTACCGATTCGTATGCAGAAGCATCAAGAGTCAGGAATGAAGGTCGCTCATTTTCTGAATGAACATCCCTGCGTTCGGAACGTTTGGTATCCTGGACTTAAAGATTTTCCTCAATATGAATTGGGGAAAAAACAAATGAGTGGATATAGCGGATTGATGAGCTTTGAGTTGGCGACTTCCGATTTAAAGCAGATCAAAGATTTTGTAAATCATCTAGAAATCTTCAAGATTGGTATAAGTTGGGGTGGGCATGAAAGCCTTGTTTTTGCTCCGATCATCAGCACGCTAAAAGAACTTCCGGAAGAGCAATTTGAACAGCTTGGAATTTTCCCGGGAGTGATACGCATCTCCGTGGGGCTTGAAGGTTGCGACGATCTAATACGCGATCTGGATCAGGCACTTTCCTGTATCAAATAAGTTTGAGCAGAAACGCGCTAGCGTTTTATGCTTAAGAGATAGGCTGTTCTAGTTCTTCCCAGCGCTCAAAGGCTTCTTCAAGCCTTTTAGGGATTTCCTCGGCACGCGTATTTGCGGTAGCAATTTCGTCCTTTGGCTTTTGGTAAAAGGTCGGATCGGCCATAGCTTGATGAAGCCTTTCTTGTTCGGCTTCGAGTTGCTCAATAAGTTTGGGCAGGGTTTTGAGTTCTGCTCGCTCTTTATTATTTAATTTTCGAGAGGGTTTCTGTTGGATGGCCGCGGGTTGACTTTCAGCCACTTGTCTTTTGATTCTTGATTTTTGCTCTAACCAATCGTCATAGCCGCCCGGATATCGATTCACTTCGCCTTCCTCTTCAAATACGAGTGTGCTGGTGATCACATGGTTGAGGAACGAGCGGTCGTGGCTAACGAGTAGGAGCGTCCCCTCATAGTTGATCAGCAACTCTTCGAGTAGGTCTAATGTTTCCATATCAAGGTCGTTGGTGGGTTCATCGAGCACGAGCACATTCGAGGCTTTGGTGAAGAGCTTGGCCAAGAGCAGGCGATTGCGCTCGCCTCCGGAAAGTACGCTGACCTTTTGGCGCGCGCGGTCGGGGGTGAAGAGAAAATCCTGCAAATAGCCGAGCACGTGCTTTTGGCTGTTTCCGATGGTAATGGTTTCTTTGGGGCTGACGTTTTCGGCGACGGTTTTCGTTTCGTCGAGCGCGGCGCGGTGTTGGTCGAAGTAGGCCACTTCGAGTTTTGTGCCGTGGTCGACGGTGCCGGTTTTGGGTTGCAACTCACCGAGCAGGAGCTTAATCAACGTGGTCTTTCCGCAACCGTTCGGGCCGATGATTCCAATTTTATCGCCGCGCATGATCCCCGTACTAAAGTGTTCAAGGATTTGAATCCCATCATAGTCATATGAAATATTTTTGGTCGTAATAACCTTCCGCCCCGAGAGTCTCGCTTCGGTTAATTGCATATTGACCGATCCCGTACGTTCTCGCCGCTGGGTTCGGTTGCTTCGCATCTTTTCGAGGTCGCGTACACGCCCCTCATTACGGGTGCGGCGCGCCTTGATTCCTTTGCGAATCCAAACTTCTTCTTGGGCCAATTTTTTATCGAACTGCGCCCACTGCTCGACTTCTCCGTCGAGCAGGGCCTGCTTTCGCTGAAGATAGGTATCGTAGTCGCAGGCCCAACTGTGTAACCGCCCGCGGTCGATTTCTACAATGCGTGTGGCGAGTTTTCGGAGAAAGGTGCGGTCATGTGTCACGAAAAGAAGGGTACCTTTGTAGCGCCCTAAAAAGTTTTCCAGCCAGCGGATGGATTCAATATCCAGATGGTTAGTCGGTTCATCCAGCACGAGGATATCGGGTTCACAAACTAGAGTTTGTGCGAGCAACGTACGGCGTTTTTGTCCGCCCGAAAGTTCTTCATATTGAAAGTCATTTTCAAGGCCGACCAAGGAGATCGTTTTATCGACCGCCTGATGCGAAGTCCAATCGTCGTGAGGATCTTCCAACCCCTTGAAGACCAGTTCTTCAACGGTTCCGGTTAGATCGTGCGGCACATTTTGCCGCAGGCGGCGAATCTTTATGCCCGATTGGCGGATGATCTCTCCCGAGTCGGGTTCGATGAAACCGCTAACAATTTTGAGCAATGTTGATTTTCCTTCGCCGTTGCGTCCAACCAGACAGATGCGTTCGCCGCGTTCGATCTGTAACGTTGCATCGTCGAGTAGTTGTGGTCCACCAAAGGCCTTGTGTAGATTCTGTAAACTGAGTAGTGCCATATCGCTGGGATTCCGTTGTGGGTTATTGATCTTTGGTGCGTAGCACGGTGAAGGCGACGGCGCGAACGGTGCCAGCAAAGCCGGTGGCGGGGATGAAGCCGATCAGCGTTAGAGCCATCAAAAACTGAAGGATGCCGTTAATGATAACCATCGCGAACAGCGGCCCAAAGGTTCCGGTCGTCATTCTCCAGCTCCCTTTGATGGCGGCGACGGAGCTTTGTTTTTGTTCAAGCATCAACAGGCTAACGAAGTAGAGCTTGATGTAGATAAATACCCCGAGAGGGAAGATGAAAAATAGAAGCAGTATTTTGGTGAAGGCCAGCACGAATTGAACGACCGCCACTTGGGCTATTTGCTTTAGAGTAAAGTGTTGGCGTTGGTCTTTAACCGCGGTAAGGGTGGTTCCTGCGAGTAAGGCACTTAACAATGCAACCAGAGGCGCGGCATAGAGAGTAAAGGTTAATAGCTTGGCGGTGTAGGCTGATACGGCCTCGCTAAGTTGGATCATCTCCTCTTCCATTTGCACCGTATCGTTATTCTCCAGTGCCACCATGAATTCGGTTAACGTTTGATTGAAAATCTGCGTCTCGGCCTTCGCAAGTTGTTTTGGAACCCACTCAAACAGCAGAAGGAACCCGGCAATTAAGCAGAGAGGAATCCACCATTTTGCAAAAGATTTCCATGCTTTGGAATAGCACTTTTTGAGGGAGAGGGGTTCGGTCTTATTCATGGGGAATGCTTGTAGCGGAAAGGGGCTTCGGTTGCAACGAATAGGACGGGATATCGTTCAGTCGTTGACCGATCTGGAAAGAAATCTGTGCAATAAGAAGCGCTTTGTTTCGAAAATAATTTTTGACCTTTTTCTTTCTCCTCGCAAAAAATCGCACCAAGGGATTGTGGGGATAGGTATGGATTGAAATCATATAAATAGTTCCCGCCGCCCCGGCATTGACCACGTGAATATGGATGAGTGTTTCATGTTTCCCAAAATAACGTTTTCCCGCGACAAAATAGATTAGATCAAACGTAATGTTGGAAGTCCGCTTGCGGCAAAGCTCTAAAATAGTGGTGGGTTGATTTTTTTCATTAATATAGGAATAGCTCCCCGGGCCGTTGATAACGAGTGAAGCGTCCCCCTCTCCATCTTTAGAAATAGTTTTCCGGTATTCTTGTTGGATTTGATCAATCACATGGGGTTGGTCCAGCCACTGGACGATCGTCTCGAAGCGCAACGGTAAGGCCACGCTAACGTCTGTTTGGATACAATTTTTTTCCAGTAGCGCCACTTGGGGATGCCCATCGAGCAAGCCGACGAGATCCGTCGCAAGAACGCTGCCGACGCTCAGCGTTAGAGTTGCCATTATAAAGAGGGGTAAAGGTCTTTTCATAAAGTCGCGTATTAGAGGATAACTCGCTTGCCGTATTCAAGCTCTTTCCGCTTGCGTTGAACCGGCCTGTGCTTTCACTATTCAGTTCAATTTATTCAAAGTGACTTCCATGAAAATTGAGACGAAACATTTAACCTGTGCCTATTCAACCTGCCCGAACGACACCTTTATTTTTTGTCAACTCGCGCAAGATCGCGATATTGAGGTATATCTGCACGACGTCGAAACACTCAATCGCTTAGCGTTTGACGAACGCTTTGATGTCACCAAGATTTCATTCCACGCGTGGCTTTTATTGCAGGACAAATATCAACTTCTTAATGTTGGTGCGGCTCTCGGACGGGGCTGTGGCCCGCTCGTGATAAGCCGCCAAGATGGCGGCGGTACGTATCGCCGGCTTCCAGCCGGCCCTGTCGCCGTGCCGGGAGAATTCACCACCGCGCATCTATTGCTGCGTCTCTGGAATCCTGAGCTTAAAACTCGCATCTTTATGCCGTTCGATCAGATTATGGATGCCGTCGCATCGGGCAAGGCCGATGCCGGGGTAATCATCCACGAAGGACGCTTTGTTTTTGAAGAGCGTGGTTTTCAATGCTTGGAAGATCTCGGCGAATGGTGGGAAGCAGAGACTGGCCTGCCGATCCCGCTGGGTTGTATCGTCGCCCGAAAGAGCCTTGGAAAGGAACGCATTGCCGAAATTGAACAGCGCCTGAAAGGTTCGATCCAATCCGCCTTCGCCGATCCCGCATCGACCTTCGAATATATTAAGCACTATGCGCAGGAGCTCGACGACGATGTCATCCGCAAGCATATCAAAACCTACGTCAACGACTTCACCCTTGACCTCGGCAACGAAGGCCGCGCGGCGATTAATAAGTTGCAACAGATGGCCGGGGATGCCGGGATAATTTGATGGGCAACGAATGAATGTAAAAAAGGAATTATGATTGGAATCATATTTGCAACGGGCATGGAGGCGCATCCCTTTCTTGAAAGAGGGGTGCCGGATGGTGTTGTGCTACGCATTTCCGGAATGGGGATGGCGGCGGCGCATGCGGCGACCGAGGAGCTGATTAAAAAGCACGGTTGCACTACCATCATTAACGCTGGAGTGTGCGGTGCGCTTGATGATGGCCTTGAGCGCGGCTCCGTTCATCATGTTTCGGTGGTTAATGTAGACGGAACTTCCAGCTCCGTTGGGGTAGGACGGAATGGCTTGCGCCTTGTAACCGTTGAAAAACCCGTATTCCAGCCTGATCGTAAAAAGGAACTCTCCAAGCAGGCGGACCTCGTCGATATGGAAGGCTATGCTGTCGCCTACGTTTGCGAATCGCATAAAATTCCCTGCATCCTAATCAAGGGCGTGACCGACTTTGGCGATGGCAACGGAAAGGAAGATATCAAAAAGCATATTGATCCCGTTTCCGCCGCTGTGGCCGAAGCGGTGGCTGAAGTCGTAGACGGAGCTTCCAGCTCCGTTGGGCAGAACAACGCGGGTTACTTAAATCAAACGAAGCAGGAAGCATCGTCTACGTTGCTAAAAAAGCTTCACGCGTTCACAAAAATTGAACACACACTCTTCAGCCTTCCTCTACTCTTTGCTGGCGCATGGCTTGGGGCAGGGGGGCAATGCCCTTCGATCAAAACCCTGTTATTGATTTCGTTGGTGGGCCTCGGCGCGCGCACCTTCGGCATGGCGGTCAATCGCATCCTCGACAAAAATAGCGATGCCAAAAACCCGCGCACAAAAAACCGAGAACTCCCCTCCGGCAAGCTTTCCATGGTGCAGGGCTACGGCGTAGCGCTCGCGGGACTGGTTCTCTACTTTATAGGGTGTGCGCTATTGGGCACCACGGTGCTCAAACTCTCCCTCGTTCCTTTAGTTCCGCTGGCGCTCTATTCTCTACTCAAACGTTTCACGCCGCTGTGCCACTATGGCATCGGGGTTTGTCTGGCCGCGGCACCGCTCGGCGCATTTGTTGCCGTCACAAATAACCTTTCCTTCACGCCCGAGGTGCTCCTACTTGCTCTCTTCACTTTCTGCTGGATCAGCGGGTTCGATATGATCTATGCACTGATGGATATCGACTTCGACCGAGAGAATGGCGTGCGCAGTATCCCCGCATCGCTCGGGGCGACCGGCGCCCAGTGGGTCGCAGCCATCACGCATTGCGTCTCCATTGCCGCCCTACTATTTTTAGTTGATGGATGGCTCTCCGGCGTATCGGCGGCGGTTTCTATTATGGCTTTTAGTGCGGCCTACTTGCCGCGTATCCCGGTGCATGTTAGATTTTTCCCGATCTCCGCCATCGCCGGTATCGCCGGTGCGTTGGTCGTGCTGTTGGGGGGATAGCAACGAATGAGACCTGACGACATATTTGCACTCATGGTTGGTTTGATCGTAGCAACGAATGTAGGAAAAGCAACGAATGAGACGGTATGGTGAATAATAAGGTCAACAATCCCAATCTACTTTATCCTGAACTCTCGTATTCAATCGTTGGTTCAGCGATGGATGTCCATAATGAACTCGGCTCGGGTTGGGATGAGTGGGACTACCACCGGGCGATGATTGAGTCGCTGGTTGCTAAGGGGCATGATGTGTCGAGCCATGAGCGAAAAGAACTCATTCACCAAGGCAAGGCTGTGGATCATTTTGAGCTTGATCTCTTGATTGACGATTTGATTATTCTTGAACTGAAGCATATCAGATCTGATTTTCATCCAGTGCATTACACCCAACTCATCAACTATCTTAAGGGGTGGGAAAAAAGGCTTGGAATCTTAATTAACTATGGAATGGAGAGGCTTGGCTACAAGCGGATTCCTTATGACCCCATTCAAGGAACGGTTCTGCATGTCGGGAAATGGGTTGAACTTGAAAAACGAATACCGGTGTTAACCGAAAGGGTTTCAATTGCTGTTGATTCGATTCTTCAACAACATGGTTATGGCTATGGTGTTAACGTTTATAAAAAGTTGCTGATGGCTGAACTCGAATATCTAGGTTCTACTGCCGTCTTCCCGATTTTTTCACCACGTTATAAGGCATTGAACCTTGGTTCGCGCGAGATTGACTCTATTCTTATTGATTCATGTTTGTTGGTGTCGGTCTCGGCATCCGGGCACTGTGCGTCGTCAACAGAACTAGCGTATCTCAAAAGCTACATGAGGCAAACGGAAACTCCAGCAGGGCTCCTGATTGATATAGGATGCTCCGAGATTCAGTTAAAAGGTGTTTTGTAGGAATTCGTTGCTTTTCCTACATTCGTTGCAGGTAAGAGGGGATTATGAATTTGATTGTGGCATTAACGGGCGCGTCGGGGGCGCTGGTAACAAAGCTGCTGATTGAAAAATCGCAGTGGCCAGTAACGTTGGTGGCGAG
>JAOZSZ010000198.1 GCA_029939385.1 Pontiella sp.
CTTATAGGTTCTCCAAAGTTTGAAAGCTTTGGCTATCTGCTTCAGCACAAACTCGCCGTGGCGTACAACTATGCCTATCAACAGATTCTTTCCGCATGGATCTATGTTGCAAAACTACTTGAACAACTAAGCTAGCCCCTATTCTGATAATTCTAGAATTTCTGGAGCAATTCCTTTGATCATATCGTGACAAAGCTGTTTCACATATTCGGCAGACGGGGACGCTAAGGATTTTTGTGCCAGCTCAACCGCTTCAGAATAGTAAAGCTTGCGAATCACATCCTTAACCATTGGAGCCTGCGATGGACTAACGCTGAGTTCATCAACGCCAAGTCCAATGAGTAATGGAACCAACAAGGGGTCGGACGCCATTTGTCCGCAGACACATGTCCACAGTCCATATTTATGACTGATCTTTACCACATGATCAATCAACCGAATAATAGCTAGATGGGTTGGTTTATAGAGGTGAGCCACATTTTCATTCCCACGATCCACGGCCATGGTGTACTGAATGAGGTCATTTGTTCCGAGGCTAAAAAAGCTAACGTGCGGAGCAATCAAGTCTGCAATAAGCGCCGCAGAAGGGACCTCGATCATCGTTCCTATTTGAATATTTTCATCAAAAGGAATTCCTTTTCCCCGAAGTTCTTCCATGCACTCTTGCACAAGCTCATTAGCACTTATCACTTCCTGAACGCAGGAAATCATAGGATACATCATCCGAACATTTCCAAGAACACTAGCGCGAAGGATTGCACGTAGTTGGGTTTTAAATAGCTCTGGATGCGAAAGGCAGAGACGAATGGCGCGGTCTCCAAGAAATGGATTCATTTCATTCGGAACTTCGAAATTAACCGGCAACTTATCCGCACCAAGATCCAAAGTTCGAATAACAACTGGCGATGGATTTTGGCTTTGGGCCGCCTGCTCATACGCGATGGTCTGCGCATCTTCATCCGGCAGGCTCTCAGCACCTAAGAATAAAAATTCGGTGCGATAAAGTCCAATTCCTTTAGCCCCGTGTTCACCAACAGCTTTAAGTTCTTCAAGTAGTTCGATATTTGCGGTTATTGGAACAAGATAACCATCTTGCGTTTCTGGCGGCTTATCGCGCAAGGTGTCGAGTTCCTTAAGGATCAGTTCTTGTTCCTGACCCCGTTTTTTATATTCTTTAAGCCGCTCATCTGTTGGATTGATGTAGACTAAACCTCGGCCCCCATCAATTAGAATAATATCACCAGAAGACACCTTGGCGGTGATATCATGTAGCCCAACGACAGCCGGCACTTCAAGCGCCTTGGCCATAATTGCCGTGTGTGAAGTAGAGCTCCCTAAATCTGTAACAAATCCAAATACAAGGGCTTTATCGATACTCGCCGTATCAGAAGGTGCAAGATCACGAGCCACCACAATGCAGGGATTGGCGATCTGTGTCATTTGATTGAGTGTTTCTCCACTCAGGTTGGCCATAATACGCTTTGTAACATCACGAATATCAGCCGCACGTTCAGAGAGATAAGAATCCGCCACCTTACTGAGCATATCAGCATAACGATCGGCAACCATTTGCAACACAGGCTCAACGTTAATAAGATCTTTCTTAACCGTTCGAATGATATCCTCAATAAAAGAACGATCGTCAACCACAAGGAGATGTGCATCGAAAATGCTGGCATGTTTATCACCAAGCACCTCCCCCACCTGCTTTTGAATCAATTTAATCTGATCGTGAGTCGCAATAAGTGCTTCCTCAAAACGCAAGATTTCTGAAGGCACCTCATCTGGAGTAATACTATGCCGAATAACCGTAAGCGTTTTCAAAGCAAGTAGCTGAACCTCTCGAACAACAATACCAGGAGAAACGCCTATCCCCTTGAGAGCAATTTCAATTTTTCTATGCGTTTCAACCACAGAGATTAATCCTCGTAAAACTTGTTAACAAACAGCTCCTCAATTTCAGCCATAGCTTCCGAGGCATCCACACCTAGCGTAGTAACCCGCATTGTACTTCCGGGATAACCCTCTATCGTCATCAATCCCATAATGCTTTTGCACGAAACCTTATTTCCATCCTTTTCAATAAAAACATCACATTCATATTTTCCCGCAGCTTTCACAAGTAATGCCGCAGGACGGGCATGGATACCATACTGATTTTGTACTTTAAGATTTTTTACAATTTCCTCATCAGCCATGCCCTATCACCCGCCCCCTCGTTAGCCGATTGATTACCTTGTCATCGAGTTCCTTGGCCGCATCGTGCCCTAACTCCTTAAGCTTTTGGTTAAGAGCAGCAACTTCAACAATATTTGCCATATCACGTCCCGAACGAACGGGCAAAGTGATACAAGGAATCTCCACCCCCATCAAAGTGACTTGCTCGGGAGAAATCCCCGTACGGTCTTCATTTCCTGAAGATTTTTTCAGATCAACCACTATATCAAGCTCGGTATCTCTCCGAATAGAAGAGACCCCAAATAAGCTAGGAACATGAATGATACCGAGCCCACGAATCTCCATATGATACCGAGTCACCTCGTTTGCCCAACAGACAATACGCCCTCGGCTGGTTCGTCGAATTTCGGTGACATCATCAGAAATAAGGCTGTAACCCCGCTCGATCAATGAAAGTGCAGTTTCGCTCTTTCCAATGCCTGGGTCGCCCCGCAGCAAGACTCCGATTCCCATAACCTCCATCGCGGTGCCTTGAATGCGCTCGCGGGGAGCCGTCAGCTTTTTAAGTAGCACCGTACATTCATTCACAAAATCCATAGTGACCATCGGTGTCCGCATAACAGGCACCTTGAATCGTTCCGCCAAATTTAGAATCTCCGCCGGAACCTTGCGGTTACGCGTTACTACAATCCCTGGGATTTGTTGTTCAAAAAGAGCCTCTAAACGATGTCGCTTTTCCTGATCAGAAAGGCTTTTCAGGTAGGTGAATTCGGCCAATCCAAAAATCTGGAGTCGTTGGTTCGCAAAATATTTAAAAAACCCCGTCAATGCCAAACCGGGACGGTTCATAGCAATTTCCGGAAGCCGATTATTCAAATATTGTTCACCACTAATTATGCTAAGGGATAACTTTCCAACCCCCTCATTCCACATTTCTTGAACTGTTATAGCCAAAACCCACCTCCTGAAATACTGCGTATTTTTTACTTACTTGTGATGATCCTGCACTTTATCGCGCTGCTTGCGCATCTGACGCTCTGCATGTTCAACCGACCGATCGATTGCATCATACATATTTTCTGACTTCTCCGTTGAACTAA
>JAOZSZ010000199.1 GCA_029939385.1 Pontiella sp.
TATAAGAGATCGCTTCATCGATCGGAACCACGTGTACTTTCCAAATTTTAAGAGCCTTTTTAAAGGCCGATAATTCCACCTTATCGCGCATACCTTGGCAAAGCTCCATATAGGTGATCGCCGAGATCGAAAACCCCACCTCTTTATCGAGCTTGCGAACCGCCTTGGCATTGCCTCGGCTTGCCCAAATTAGAATATCGCTATCAATCAGCATAGCGACCGGCCCCGCCGCAACTTGCGAATATAACCATCAACATCCTTCATCTCCGCACGATCCTTCCACATCCCCACAAAAGGATTAACCTCACCAGGCTCCACCGCCTCCGAAGCAACAGGTACAATACGCGCTTTGATCTGTCCTCGATTTGTGATCAGAACCTCTTCGCCACGATCAACCGACTCCATCACACCTTTCAAATTATATCGCAAATCCCTTGCCGTCGCCTTCACCACGCCTCCTTGGTTAATATACATTTACCAATGTATACTTAACTCGTCAAGCCCGTTCCTCTCTGCGCTTTGGAATAGCCCTTTTACCGATAGATTTCCTTCTTTCTTAAGCCGCTCTACCTTGATTTCGTCTAAACGCAATCATACGTGCTGTTTGCACTATTAAATGCCACATCGGTAATAAAACACTCAATGATTGAGTATTTTTACAGTGCTATCCGAATGCGTTCGATGCTGCGGGATTTTCCGGTCTTCATGTCCACATCGACGATCGCGCCTTCGAGGGTGGGATCGCCTTTGGCGACATCCAACTTGTGCGGGACGCCGGTGAGGAACTTTTTGAGGACGGGCTCGACTTGGCGACCGAGGACGGAGTCCTTCGGGCCGGTCATGCCGAGGTCGGTGATGTAAGCGGTGCCGTTTTCAAATACGGTTTCGTCGGAGGTCTGGCAATGGGTGTGCGTGCCGAAGACGGCGGATACACGGCCATCGAGATAGCGCCCCATGGCCATGCGCTCGGAGGAGGCTTCGCCATGAAAATCAACCAAGACCACCTTGCCCAAATTCATGGCCGAAGAGAGTAGTTTATCGACCGCGTGGAAGGGGCAGTCATAATTGGGTTGCATGAAAACACGCCCAATCAGTTGAATCACAACCAGTTCGCCCTCGGGGGTATCGACCCGCACCCATCCCTTTCCGGGCGCTCCTTTGGAAAAGTTTTCGGGGCGAATAATACGGGGATCGAGATCAATTCCAGATACCATTTCTTTGGAATCCCAAGCGTGGTCACCGAGGGTAATAACATCCGCACCGGCATTGAGTAAGGACTGCGCCATCTCCAGCGTTGGGCCGCGCCCTGCCGCCGCATTTTCGCCACAGGCAATCACAAAATCGACTCGGCCTTCGGCCTTTAGCCTATTGACCACTTGTAGAAAAGCGGCTCGACCCGGCTTCCCAACAATATCTCCAACTAATAGAATTTTCATACGTTCACTTCTCCCCAAATAATTGGAAAAGAAGTGTACATAAAACCCCTGCCGTGTCGAGATTTCACACGTGGTTCACTAAACCCATAATTGCCGATCTAGCGTGCGATACTGAATGGCCTCGGAAATATGATGCGGTTGAATGACTTTGGCCGTATCGAGGTCCGCAATGGTGCGGGCCACCTTTAAGATCCGATCGTAGGCGCGGGCACTAAAGTTCAGATCACTCATGGCGATCCTTAAGAGCTGCTCGGCTTCGGCATCCATACAGCAGATTTGGTGAAGGCTTTTACTCCGCATGTTGGCATTGCAATGAATACCGGGCTGATCTTTATAGCGTTTCTGTTGGATTTCGCGGGCGCGAACCACGCGCTCGCGGATCGCGGAGGAGGGTTCGCCAGGATTAAGCTGGGTGAGTTGCTCATAAGATATGGCGGGAACTTCAACGTGGATATCGATGCGGTCGAGCAAGGGGCCGGAAATTTTACTGCGATAGCGGGCAATTTGCGTAGGGGAACAACGGCATTCGCGCTTGGGATCGGTTTGGTAACCACACGGGCATGGGTTCATAGCGGCAACCAGCATGAAGCGGCAGGGATAGGTGACGCTGGCGGCGGCGCGAGCAATGGTGACCTCTCCATCTTCAAGTGGCTGACGCATGACTTCGAGCACGCTACGTTGAAACTCCGGAAGCTCGTCGAGAAAGAGGACCCCGTTGTGGGCAAGGCTCACCGCGCCGGGCATCGGGTTAGTGCCGCCGCCGAGGAGTCCGGCATCGGAAATGGTGTGGTGCGGCGAATGGAATGGACGACGGGCCACCAAGGCTTGATGTGATTTTAGCGAGCCGGAGATGCTATGGATTTTGGTCGTCTCCAAGGCCTCATCGAGCGACATGGACGGAAGAATGGAAGGAATCCGTTTGGCAATCATACTTTTACCGGTTCCGGGCGGGCCTATAAGCAAGCAGTTATGCCCGCCTGAAATGGCGACCTCGATAGCACGTTTGGCAAACTCCTGCCCTTTCACATCGGCAAAGTCGTCTTCATAGAGGCTGTTGGCCTCGAATACAGATTGGATATCGAGGCGATAGGGATCGATCTTTAGATCTTGATTGAGAAAATCAGCCGCCTCGCGCAGATTACGAACCGGAAAAACTTTGATGCCATCCACCACTGCGGCCTCTTCAGCATTTTCAACAGGAACCATGATGGCCTTAATCCCTACATTACGCGCCATAATGGCAATGGGCAAAACGCCACGCACTTTTCGTACGGCTCCGCTGAGCGCAAGCTCACCCACAATACAAATACGGGAGAGGAGATCGTGCTGAATATCATCGAGCGCAGCGATGATTCCAAGCCCGATCGGCAGGTCGAAGCTTGGCCCCTCCTTTTTCATATTAGCGGGAGCAAGATTGATCGTGGTATGCCCCATCGGCGGGCGAAACCCCGAATTAATAAGCGCCGTCCAAACGCGGTCCGAACTTTCCTTTACGGAGGCATCGGGAAGCCCAACAATGACCACCTTAGGTTCGCCATGCCCGGCATTGACTTCAATCTCGACCGTATAAGCATCGACCCCCGACACCGCCCCTGAATAAATCTGCGAAAGCATAACAAACCCCAACGTTGAATTGAATAGACTTTCAAACAGTAAACCGTTTCAACCGATTCGGTTCGAGAAAAAAGAAGAATATGCTCACCCTGCCAGCCGAGCGACAGCTCCCTTCATCCGCGCGGATAGCCCGGCGGTCTATCCCTACCCGAAGGTAGGGCGCGATCGCCGAGCGCGCCGCGCAGAGAACAAGCGAATCCTTACCTAATCCCCATCAACCCTTTCA
>JAOZSZ010000001.1:0-20987 GCA_029939385.1 Pontiella sp.
TCTAACTATCGTAATGCAGAGTTTGATCGGCTCTATGAATCTGTTCGTACGATGCTAAATACGCCGGAACGGACGGCGATTTATAAGGCGATGGCAAAAATAGTTATCGAAGAATGTCCGTGGATCTTTATGTATCAGCCGATGAGTTTTGAGCTTAAACATCATTGGGTTGAAAACTTTATACCTCACGACTTTCCGTATGGAACGGATCGGTATCTCCGGATTAATCATGCGAAATATCAACTATGGAACGAGTTGTATGGTGAAAAGAAACTAGACCTGTCGGGACGGGAATAAACCTATGTTGAAATACATTCTCAAAAGAATCATTCAGATGGTACCGACGGTAATCGGTGTCATCTTGCTGACTTTTGTTCTCTTCAATGTAGTCGGGGGTGATCTCGCCGCTGTGGCACTTGGTAAAAATGTTTCTCTCCAATCATTAGAGGACTTTGATGAACAGCGCGGGCTTAATAAACCCCTCTTTTTTGGATCCCGATCCACGACCCGAGCCTATGAGGACTATGATCTTTCTGCTGGCGCTGGGCGTTGGCGTGTTTGGAGTAATGCTCTATGGTCGGTTGAATCTGAAGCCATTAAAATTCAGGCGAATACCCAAATCAATCCATTAGCTTTTGTATTAAAATCTGAACAGGAGTACGAATGGACACTCTCCTATCGTGGAAGGGGAACGCTTGCGGGGAGCGCCTTAGATTCTAAGGGTTGGAAAACTCAGAAGATTCGATTTAAGGGGTCAGAATCTAGTGCGTTTCAGACCAAAGATCAAACGTTGGAAATTCAAGCCCTTAAACTGCGCAAAGTGGTCACCAATCCATTTGATTCTCAATTGCTTTTTTATATCAAACAGTTGATGCGGGGGGATCTCGGAACCTCTGAATATTTTAAACAACCGGTCTCTAAATTATTAATCGATGGGATTATTCCTTCTCTATCACTAACGGTGCCGATCTTTTTTATTGGGGTCGTGGTATCGATCAGTCTTTCGTTAATCTGTTCCTTTTTTCGAGATACATGGATTGACCGGTTTTTGGTACTCATCTCTGTTGCACTCATGAGTATTAACTATTTGGTCTATATCGTGGCAGGCCAATATTTATTGGCCTATAAGTTGGGAGCATTTCCGGTTTGGGGTTATGAGTCATGGCGTTATCTTGTGTTGCCAGTTATCATTGGTGTCATTAGCGGGCTTGGAGCAAATATTCGTTTTTATCGTACGGTGATGCTCGACGAAATGTATAAGGACTATGTGCGAACAGCCTTCGCCAAAGGTGTTTCTAAATCACGTATTCTTTTTGTTCATGTGCTTAAAAATGCCATGATTCCGATTATTACCAATGTCGTGATTGCTATCCCATTTCTTTATACTGGCGCACTCCTTTTAGAAAGTTTCTTTGGTATCCCTGGGCTTGGCTATCTGGGCATTAACGCGATTCTTTCCTCCGATATTGATGTAGTGCGGGCGCTTGTTTTGATTGGAGCTCTTCTCTTTGTGGTGGCTAACCTTATAACTGACCTTTGCTATGCTGTGGTCGATCCACGCGTGAAACTGAAATAAAACCATGACGATTGAAAAAGGACAGAGTCTGTGGGGCGATGCTTGGCAACGATTGAAGAAAAATCGGTTAGCCATGGTTTGTCTTGGGCTGGTAATCCTCTTTACCTTGCTTGCCATATACGGCGAAGGGGTCTTCCGTTATTATGATTTTAGAGACATCACTCCTTCTTATCAAAAGGTTAATTTAGATGACGCCTATCAACCTCCTAACATGATGCATTGGATGGGGACCGATGGGCTGGGGCGCGATGTTATGGCGCGACTCATTCAGGGCGTCCGTATCGCCTATATGGTAGGTATCATTACCTCACTAATTGCCATTCCAATTGGTGTGTTTTTCGGCTGTTTGGCTGGCTATTTTGGTGGGCGCGTCGATGATTTTATTGTGTGGCTCTATTCCACTTTTGCTTCCATGCCCGGACTTCTCTTCATTCTTGCCATCGCAATGATTGTGGGTAAGGGGTTGCTTGGAATCTTTCTCGGCATTGGCCTAACCACGTGGGTGGGAATTTGCCGGTTGGTACGTGGTGAGGTCATTAAGCACAAAGAGCAGACCTATGTGCAGGCGGCAAAGGCACTGGGGCTCAGTTCAGGGCGCATCATTGCGCGGCACATTCTCCCCAATATTATGCATGTGATCATTGTCACCTTTACCCTGCGTTTCCCGGCGGCCATTGGCACGGAAGTGTTCATGAGTTTTCTGGGGATCGGAGTGCAGGGTGAGCCCTCGTGGGGATTAATGATCAACTCCGCCCGCATGCGCCTCTGGCAGGGCATGTGGTGGGAAATGACGTTCGTAACGCTGGCGGTGTTTTTGCTCGTACTGGCATTTAATCTATTCGGTGATGCCTTGCGCGACGCCTTAGACCCAAGGCTGAATGACTAATGACGGATATGAATGATATTCTAGTGGTACGGGACCTAAGCATCCATTTTGGGCAGGGCGATGAGCGGGTAAAAGCGGTGGACGGAATTTCCTTCAGAGTGGGGCGCGGTGAAACCGTTGCACTGGTTGGAGAAAGCGGAAGTGGAAAAAG
Organism: Pontiella sp.; assembly: GCA_029939385.1. Classification (GTDB taxonomy): domain Bacteria; phylum Verrucomicrobiota; class Kiritimatiellia; order Kiritimatiellales; family Pontiellaceae; genus Pontiella. The sequence continues at coordinate 2,614 of JAOZSZ010000001.1, forward strand.
TATCAGTGCGGCCTCGCTCACCAAACTTGCTCCGCGTGCAGCAAAGTATGTGAAAGGCTCTATTTGCTTCAAAGGGCAAGAGATTCTCGCGCTATCTGAGCGTGAATTACGCAAGATTCGCGGTCGTCAAATCGCCTATATATTTCAAGAACCTATGGTTTCGCTCAACCCCGTCTTTACGGTGGGTTGGCAGATTGAAGAGGCCATTAAGTTGCACCAAAAGGGTATTCATCGGAAAGCGGAAGTCCGGCGACTTCTCCGGCTTGTTCATCTTCCCGATCGCTTAGTCTCGGCCTATCCGCACCAGATGAGTGGAGGTCAATTGCAACGCTGCGTGATTGCTATGGCACTAGCTTGTTCTCCCGATTTGCTCGTTGCTGATGAACCCACCACTGCGCTCGACGTCACCGTTCAACGCGAAATCCTAAATCTGCTTGCTGAACTTCGTGAAACAGTGGGGCTTTCTATCTTAATGATCACCCATAATTTCGGGATTGTTGCTGATTTAGCCAGTCGAGTCTACGTTATGAAAAAAGGCATTATTGTAGAAGAAGGCACAACTAAACAGGTGCTTTACAATCCACAACACAACTATACGAAACAACTCATGGCCGCCGTTCCTCGCTTGCATCCGGTAAAAAAATAAAATGAAACCACTTCTTAATATTGAAAAATTAAATGTCATTTATGGCCAAGGAAGGAGTTCCGTGCATGCCGTAAAAGAGGTTTCAATGCAGATTCACTCGGGCGAACTTTTTGGGTTGGTTGGTGAAAGTGGGTGTGGAAAAAGTTCGTTAAGCAAAGCCATCATCCGATTGGTTGATCCTTCCTCTGGAAAAATTATTTTTAAAGATACGAATGTTGCTCACCTCAAAGGCAAGGCTCTAAAAACGTATCGTCAAGAAGTGCAAATGATTTTTCAGGATCCGTATGGGTCACTCAACCCTCGCATGAAGGTGGGGAATGCTATTATCGATGTACTCTTAGTTCACCGAATAGGAAGCTCTTCGGCCGAACGAAAGGAACGAGTGGTCGATCTCTTTGAGTCTGTCGGGCTGGAAGCGGATTGGGCTTGGCGCTATCCGCACGAATTTAGTGGGGGACAACGTCAACGAATTTGTATTGCTCGCGCGTTAGCCTTGGGGCCTGATTTGCTGGTGGCCGATGAACCGGTATCCGCGCTCGATGTTTCCGTTCAAGCGGAGATCCTTGATTTATTAGAAGAACTACGCACCGTACGTAAATTAGCATTTTTATTCGTCAGCCACGATCTGGCTGTTGTTCGAAATATCTGTGATCGTGTGGCGGTAATGTATCACGGAGAAATTGTTGAGACCGGCCCTGTTGCTGATGTTATCGATGATCCGCAACATGAATATACCCGCAAACTTCTCGCCGCAGTTCCTTCTTTTTAATCGAGCCCTTTTGTTAACTCCTTTAAGGCTTGGAGGGCGGCCCGACGTTCCGCTTCGCGTTTGCTTCCCGCGGAAGCTTTCCATGTTTTCTTACACGCGGTGACTTCTTTTGTAAAAATGCGATTGTGCTCTGGGCCAACTATTTCCGTAGTTTTATATTCAGGAATTCCGAAGCCATGGCTTTGGGTATATTCTTGAAGATCCCCTTTCGGATTGCTCTGGACGGTGGCCGATTTTAGCCCTTCAAGTTCGGGGAGAAATACCTTTTTAAAAATCTTATTTACGGCGCGAGCTCCCCCGTCGATCCATGCCGCACCAATAAGAGCTTCTACCCCATCGGCAAGATTAGAAGCACGCGTGGCTCCGCCATTTTTTTCTTCCCCATGACCCAGGCGTAGGTACGGGCCAATTCCGAGAGTTGCACCGATCTGTGCCAGTTTGCGATCTTCCGTTAAGCGGCTTCGCAGTTGGCTCATATCGCCTTCGCGTGCGGTGGGATTGTTTTTAAAAAGATACTCGGCCGAAATGAGACTAAGTACAGCATCGCCAAGATATTCAAGGCGCTGATTATCATCTTTTGCTTCCGTATTTTCGTAGCGAAAGGAGGGATGCGTCAGCGCTAATTCTAAGTTCGATTTTTTTTTAAACCGGTAACCAATAGCTTGCTCAAGGATGCGGTGGTTCATTTTCATTAGAAGGGCGCAGCCGTTCCGATTTTAGTGTTAATGGCGGCCTCGGCGATAGAGCGGCCATCAATCAGCTTGGGGGTTGTGCGGGGTCGCCAGTGGCGCCGCCGACTTTTAATTAGCATCTTGTGCCCGGGTAGAAATTCTATTTTTGAAAAGATCCAAAGCAGGGGGTAAGTGATACTCGCAAGCGCATAAATCTTTCGATAATTGTAGAGTTCATTTTCTCCTATTTTTTCACGCAACATCCAATAAGAGTTGTTAAAGATTAGTTTCTGTACAAACTCACCCAGAGTCGCCAAGGATTCGAGCAGGCCGTTCGAATAGAAAAAGGTTTCGGGAACATCAAATCCATCCTTTAAAATGGTATAGAGCTCAGTGCTTGTATACCCATTTCGCTTTTGTCCTTTAGAAATCGGGGAGACACTCAATAGATATTGTAATAGGGCGGTAATACTAATCGGTCGGCGGCATTCTTCGCTGATAATAACCCATCCATCGCTTTTGAGCACACGATGACATTCGCGGATAAAATCCTGGTCCGCTGCAATTCCTTTAAGAGCATCGATAATCACCACCTTATCAAAGGTATGATCATCGAAGGGAAGCTTGCTATGATCCATGATCACAATGGGATCGTTAATATTATATCCTATAGAATCGGCCGCATTTTTGGTGGAGACTGCGGTTTTCCAGCTTCCGCCAAGCGATCGCAAATGGGCGCTCATGATGCCATCACCTGCACTGATTTCTAAGCATTGAGCATTGACAGACGAACCCACTAGATTCTCAATCTTTTTTGATTTTCGGATGCGACGAATGGACCGTTTGAACAGTTTCTCCTGCCAAATCTGTACTTCATTATCTAAATTATCGTTTGTTTCTCTCATAATTGAATGACCTAAGGGTATAGGAGGAGTGCTTGGTGATCAAAGAATATTTATTCCAGAAATGCCGATAGTACTAACTTTTTCCACACGAATAGAAACAATTTTCCCGCGCAAATCTTCATCAGAGGGAAACTGTACCGGAATATAGTGCTCAGAATAGCCCTGTGCTATTCCCTCTTTTGTGCGTTCGACTAATACATCAACCTGTTTTCCTAAAAATTGCTGGTGATAGGCCTGTGCCATTTCGTTGCCGAGCATTCGTAACTGTTCGCTTCGTTTCGAGGCAACGGTTCCATTGATTTGTCCCTTCATTTTTGCGGCGGTCGTTTTGGGACGGGGGGAATAAGTGAAAAGGTGCATTTGCGAAAATCCAATCTTTTTACAAAAGGCATAGCTTTCCTCGAAATAGGCGAGGGTTTCGCCGGGGAAGCCAACAATGACATCGGTTGTGAAGGCCGGGTTCTTGAGTGCGGCGCGGGCACGCTTGACGGCAGAGAAATATTCTTCAGCGGTGTAGCCGCGTTGCATGCCATGCAATACCGACTCGGAGCCGGACTGTAATGAAAGATGGAGATGAGGCATAATATTAGGAGAGGCCGCCCATACTTCTAAAAGCTCTTTTGTCAGCTCTCCTGGATGTAAGCTTGAAAGCCGGATCCTTCCTATATTTGGAACCTTCACAAGGTGATGAAGTAGATCGGCCAGTGAGGAATTATGGTCTCGGCCATAGAGCCCAACGCTTACACCGGTCACCACAATTTCTCGATATCCCTTTTGGGTGAGAAGGGTGGCTTCATCTAGGGCTGCTTTGATCGTTTTATCGCGCGGTTCTTTGCGCAATTGAGGAACAATGCAGAATGAACATCCAATGTCGCAACCATCTTGTACTTTTAGAAAGGCTCGCGTGTGATCTCCAAAATCAGTGACAGGAAAGGCATCGGTTTTTATATTTTTGGCAAGGCCCGTATTCGGTAAGGGAAACTGTTCAAGCCGTTCCGCGAGATGCTGGAGCCAATCCATTCCTGCAGGAATTCGAAAAACGGGCTCTTGATCGACTTGGGTTAACTCATCCGTTGCGGCGCAACCCGTCACGACAATGCGGGCAAGAGGGTGGTTCCGTTGCATTCTCCGAATAATCTGACGCGACTTTTGCGCCGCCGCTGCAGTGACTCCGCAGGTATGAATAAGGATTAAATCTACAGCATTCGCTTCTTTTGCTTTATGCAGACCATAGCCTTCGAGCAATTGTTCGATTTGTCGGGCATCATATTGGTTGACCTTACAACCAAGCACCTTCACTAAATAGGTCTTCAGCATATCCTTAATCCATTTTATTTTCTTATCGCAAAGCAGAGCTCTTACTGTTTGATGAAAATTGAAGCAAGCCGGAATATTCAATAGTGGGCTAAGATTAAGTTTATGGATCCTCTTTTTATTATCGAGACGCTTTCAATAGATATAATTTTACGTAAGATGCCTTCTCAATTTAATTGCAGAGAAATAGATGAAAAAGACCAGAGTTGATCGCAAGTTTACTGAGTTAAAGAAGCAGGGAAAGAAGGGATTTATTGCCTATCTTTCTGCAGGAGATCCAAATCTTAAAGATACCGTGGATATTGTGCTTCGCTTAGAAGATGCCGGTGTGGATTTGATCGAGCTTGGACTTCCCTTTTCTGATCCATTAGCTGATGGCCGTGTGAATCAGGAAGCTGCAACTCGAGCGCTGGAAGCAGGATCTACCTTTGATGGGGTGATGAAATGTGTTTCTGAGATCCGCGAGCGTAGTGATATTCCTATGATTTTTTATGCGTATATGAATCCATTGTTAGCCCGTGGTTTTGAGTCTTCGATGACGATGGCGGCACAAGCTGGAGTGGATGGATTTTTGTTACTAGATCTTCCCTTCGAGGAAGCCAATCCATACCGCCAGGCATTAAAACAAAATAATTTAAATGCGATTCAATTGATTACACCAACAACGCCGGATGCTCGAATTGATAAGATTGTGAAGCGTGCTAGTGGATTTGTTTATTGTGTATCGAGAGAGGGGGTCACAGGAGTGCAGGATCATCTGGCTGAAGGTGCAGGAGCGTTAGTGGCTCGAATTAAAACAAAGACAAATTGTCCTGTTGCCCTTGGGTTTGGAATCGGTACGTCAGAGCAAGCCTACGATGCGGCACTCCTTTCGGATGCTGTCGTGGTTGGTAGCGCCATCGTGAGCCGGTTTCATAAGAACCCGCACACGCCCGAAGGCCGCGCAGATGCAACCACATTTGTGAAGCAGATGGTTGAGGCCGTAAAGAGGGTTTAGACTGTGTTTTATATATACTCCATTCCTAGGCATATATGACGAAAACAAATCCTTTTGAACCCGCGAATACGGTGGTGGTGCTCGACTTCGAGACCACGGGACTCTCTCCCAAACAAGGGGATCGTGCTATTGAAATTGGAGCCGTACGCATTAAGCAAGGTAGGGTGACAGAGCGGTTTCAAGAATTGATGAATCCTGGATTTCGAATAAGTAGTTTTATTACCAATTACACTGGCATCACTAACGATCAACTACAGAGTGCTCCTCCCTGCAAAGAGGTTATGAATCGCTTTGCTGACTTTATCGGAAATGACAATCTGGTGGCACACAATGCCTCATTCGATGCCCGTTTTCTCGATGCTGAATTACAACAAATCTCACGCACGTATGCCGGCTCTTTCGCCTGTTCTATGCTCATTTCCCGCCGTCTTTATCAGCAAGCGCCCTGCCATAAGCTGGGTGTGTTAGTTGAATATAAAAGTATACTTACGGATGGGGTATTTCATCGAGCACTTGCCGATGCTGAAATGACGGCCCGCCTTTGGTTACTCATGCTTGATGAATTGCAATCCGAACATGGCATGACTCCAATTTCATTTTCCTTTATGCAAAAGATAAGTCGTATGCCCAAAGGAGCGGTATCGCGCTTGCTTAAAATGGAGTAAATTTGAAACGGGATTTCCATACCTATCTACGATGACCTTCCGGTGTCGCATAAAGGTTTACTTTAGGTTTTTAAAAGCAATTAACTGGAGAGCAGAAGAATAATCGGATAGAAATGCCCTCAATAATTTAAAAAGGAATTTAACTATGGCAGGACGTTACGCAGTAATTATGGCAGGTGGAAAAGGAGAACGGTTTTGGCCGTTGAGCACATCAAAGAACCCAAAACAATTGCTTGCTCTAGTGGGTGATAAACCGCTCATTGCACAGGCGGTGGATCGGTTAGATGGTTTGATTCCCCCTGAAAATATTTTTGTGGTAACGAATGCCGATTTAGTTGATGCAACCCGTGCGGCCGCACCGCTCCTTTCTCCTGAAAACATTATCGGCGAACCCATTGGTCGCGATACCGCCGCTGCGGTGGCTTGTGGGGGTGCGTTGGTGAAAGCTAAAGATAAAAATGGAGTATTTGCGGTATTAACTGCCGACCAAGTGATGGGTAATCTCGATATTTTTTCTGCCACGCTAAAAGGTGGAATGGATTTGGCCGAGCAAAATGATATTCTCGTCACAATTGGTATTGAACCCACTTTTCCTAGTACAGGATTTGGCTACATCGAGTCGGGTGAAAGCTTTCAGGTGGCCGAAAATGTTGAGTTCCGAAAAGCGATTCGTTTTGTTGAAAAGCCAGATGCAGCGACCGCGACAACGTATCTTGATACGGGAAAGTTTTATTGGAACTCCGGTATGTTTATCTGGTCGGTCCAATCTTTAGAAAAATCATTTGGAGAACATTGTCCAGAGATGAAGGTGCTACTGGATACGCTAGCGGACTATGCTAAAGAAGGAAAAATTATTGAAGGTATGGATGTCACTTACCCAGGCCTCGGAAAAATTTCAATCGACTATGCTTTAATGGAAAAGGCCGATAATATAGTGATGGCTTGTGGAACTTTTGACTGGGACGATGTGGGTTCTTGGCCCGCCCTGGAAAGCCATTTCGCGCAGGATGAAAAGGGTAATACAAAAATTGGAAAGGTCGAAACGCTTCATGCCGATGGAAATATTGTACTCTCAAAAGATCGATTAACCGCAGTCATTGGTGTAAAGGATTTGATCATAGTGCAGGCCGATGGTGTCACACTTGTTTGCTCGAAAGACCAAGCCCAAGACATCAAGCAGATGGTGATCTCCCTTCGTAAAAAAGGGGGATTCGATGAGGTGCTTTAATTTATAATATCTCATGTTACAGGTGTTGACATTATGGAGTAATAAGCCTAGAACTTTACCCAAGTTTCAGAGCGCATAAATTTGCGAGTCTAAGAGATTTCAAACCTCAACCTTGTTTTATTCCAATTATTTCCATGGCGGATAATAAACCTAATACCGTTATTTTCGGTGTAACCGGGGGGATTGCCTGCGGAAAATCGGAAGTGGGACGAATTCTTAAAAAAATGGGTTTTGTGGTGTGCGATGCAGATCGTATTGCACATGATCTAATGAAAAAAGGGCATCCAGTTTATCAGCAGATTATAGATCATTTTGGAACCTGCATTTTGTCAGAAGATGGTGAAATATCGCGCCCAATTCTAGGGGGGATTGTTTTTAGAAACCCCGCAGAGCTCGCCGTTCTTAATAAACTAGTGCATCCGCTCGTTCGGAAAAATATAGAACGTTGGATCACGGAGTCTCGGCAAAAAAAGAGATCAGCCGCGGCACTAATTCCGCTGTTATTTGAGAGCGGAATGAATACACTGGAATGGGATGCAATTATTTGCGTTTCTTCCCGTAAAGAGTTGATTGCTAAGCGGTTGAAAAAACGAGGACTTAAGTGTTCCGAAGCTGAATCTCGGGTGGAGTCACAACTGTCACTCCTTGAAAAAGAACAACGTTCTGATTATGTGATTTCCAATTGTGGAACTTTAGCGGAATTGGAAGAATTTATGCAGGAAATGGTAAATCGAATAAGAGTCAAAAGGGTATTATGAGTGAAGAGAAAGAAGTAGTTGAAGACGTTAAAAAAGAGGCCGTAAAGTCGGCTGATACATCTGTCGAGAGCAAGATTGAAAAGAAAAAACCGGTAAAGAAAACTGCCACCAAAAAACTTCCAAGCGAAGAGGATTCTACGGCATCTACTACAGAGATATCTAAACCCACTGTGGAGAAGGAAACTCAGAAATCACCCTCTTCAGAACAAAATAAACAACGTGATCGCAACCGCGGGAAGCATGGGAAAAAGAATCGTAGTAATAAAAATCATGGGGATCGAAATCAACCGCCTCCCAATACGGAAAACCTACCTCCACTCTCTTTGCACGAAATGCAGATCACCCCTATTAATGATATTAAAATCCTTGCCGAAAAATATGAACTTACGGATTACGATGGGTTTAGTAAGCATCAACTTATTTTTGAACTACTCAAAACACATGGTCGACGCGGTGGTCCGCTACTCGGTCGGGGTGTACTCGAGATTCTGCCTGATGGATTTGGATTCCTGCGCTCACCCCTCAATAGTTATCAACCTGCTCCGGATGATATTTATGTGTCGCCCTCACAGATTCGGCGTTTCGGGATTCGTACAGGGGATTACGTAACCGGTTCCATTCGTTCTCCAAAAGAAAAGGAACGATTTTTTGCATTATTCAGAGTGGATCAGATTAATGAAGATAATCCTGAAATGGCGCGGAAACGTGTGCCATTCGAAAATCTAACGCCGCTCTTTCCGGATGAGCGTTTGGTGATGGAGGTTGATCCGAAAGAGATTTCCATGCGTGTGATGGATATTGTTACACCCATTGGAAAAGGGCAGCGTGGCCTGATTGTTGCTCCGCCACGCACCGGAAAGACCGTACTCTTGCAAAAGATTGCTAATAGCGTTTCAACGAATAATCCCGAGGCTAAGTTGATCGTCCTGTTGATCGACGAGCGCCCAGAGGAAGTTACGGATATGCGCCGTAACACAAAAGCAGAGGTGCTGGCCTCCACCTTCGACGAACCGCCGGAACGCCATACGCAGGTGGCTGAGATTGTGATCGAGATGTCTAAGCGTCTCGTAGAGCAGGGGAAGGATGTTGTCATTCTGCTCGACTCGATCACTCGTTTAGCGCGCGCCTATAACACCACCTCGCCCCATAGTGGAAAGATTTTGTCGGGCGGTGTTGATGCGAATGCCCTGCATAAACCGAAACGCTTTTTTGGTGCAGCACGGAATATTGAAGGGGGTGGAAGCTTGAGTATCATTGCCACCGCGTTGGTGGATACCGGCAGTCGTATGGATGAAGTGATTTTTGAGGAATTTAAGGGTACCGGCAATATGGAGCTGGGGCTGGATCGCGAATTGGTAAAGAAGCGCATCTACCCGGCGATCAACATCGAGCAATCCGGCACCCGCAAGGAGGAGCTATTGCTACATCCTGACGAGCTGCAACGCATCTGGACACTCCGCAAGGCGCTCAAAGATGTTCCGCAGGTGGAAGCTATGGAGTTACTGATTAATCGGTTAAAGAAAACGGGAAATAACTTAGAATTTTTAATGACCCTACAGGGAAAATAAAACTACTTATAGTTCCAGAAAAAGCAGCTTATTGAGCTGCTTTTTTTTTGCATTTGTTGATAGAACGGTCTATGCCTATTTACCTACAAAGAACATAAAGGGAGCGGTATGGAGATAAATTTAAATATTAATGCCATTCTTCTTGCAGGGGATCGCCGCGCTAGTATTCAGGTGCGGGATGACAACAAAGCTTTCTTGCTCTTGAATGGAGTGCCGTTATTTATCCATGTTCTTCATGCACTAAAACACGCGAAGTATATAAAAAATATTTTTATAGTAGGTCCTTCTGATCGCACAAAAACCGCACTTCAAGAACACCGAGATTTGCTTGTGGGGGAGGGGGAGATTCATGTTGTTGAACAGCATGAAAATATGATTGAAAATTTTAAAGCAGGCTATGTGAGATCGCTAGGTTTGAGTGATGATATTTCTTTTTGGGATCTTAAAGGGACTAATTATGAACAGGTTCCTGTCTTTGTTGTTCCGTGTGATATTCCATTGCTAATCTCAAATGAAGTGGATGAATTCATTGTTCGTAGTAATCTGCATGAATATGATTATTCCATTGGGATTACATCGGAAAAAGTTCTTTCACATTATCATCCTACTCATGAAAAACGTGGCATTCAGATGATCTATTTCCATGTGCAGGAGGATTTGTTGCGACACAATAATTTGCATATTGCAAAGCCCCTCACGTTTGCACATCTTGATTATATAGAGAAGATGTATGAGTGGCGTTACCAAACTCGTATAGCAAATATTATAAGGATGTTTTTCTCGCTCCTTTTTTCGGGTTGGCGACTATTAAAGGCCTTAAGGATATTTATCCTGATGCAACTTTCTCTTCATTATGACCGACATGGTCATCCTAAGTTATCAGATCGGATACGTTCACTTGTGCGTTTTAATCGTTTAGCGGAAGGGATTGGAAATGCTTTAGGAGCACGAGTACAGATTGTTTACACCCATTTTGGTGGTGCTGCGCTAGATGTAGATAATGCAAAGGATCTTTCTTCCATTGAGGCGTGTTATTCGGAATGGATGGAGCATCAAAATGAATTAACTAACAACTAGTTATTTCTGCGAAATTGTCTCAACCACAATACGGTTTCCATGCACCTCGACTATACGGACTGGAGTTTCGCTGTGAATATAGTCCCCTAGAGTGACCACATCCATTTTTTGGCTAGAAAAATAGGCGGTTCCTCCCGGGCGAAGATCGGAATGGGCAACTCCCGTCTTCCCGATTAAACCCCGATCTTCTATGGGTTTGGAAGATATGGAATCGAGTGTAATATTTTTGAACATTTTGGTTTTAGGTAGAAATTTTCCGACAATAAATACCAGAGCCAATGACCCAAGAAACGAAAGAGCAACTTTTAGTAAGGGTCCAGAAAAGGATTCAATCGAGAAGCTGATAGGGCGCCACTTTCCCGGCACGTGTTCCATCATGGCATTGATCAATGAGAAAAAGATTAAAAGTAGTCCGCCGATGCCTACGACACCAAAGCCGGGGATGATGAAAATTTCTACGATTAGCAGGGCGATCCCCAGAATAAATAGAAGGATATCCTCCATGCCGGCTAAACCTGCAATGTGATGTCCAAAGAAAAATAATAATAGGCATGTAATGCCTGCTATTCCGAAAATACCGAATCCCGGAGTCTTAATTTCTAGCCAAATTCCTCCGAGACCTATCATCATAAGAATAGGCGCAATGCCGGCAATAAGCCGGGCAAGTTTTTCTGTACTCGTGATCTTTAATATCCTTTTTTCAGCATTAGATAGCCCGATGGTTTCAAGTAAGGCATCGATATCTTTCACGGTTCCTTCGGATAGAAGCGGATGCTGATCTTCTCCGACTAACTGTGAAGCTTCTTCATTGGTTAGCGTAAGGAGACGCCCTTTTTCGCTAATCACAGTTCCATTAATGCTATATTCAATATCGGCACGCACCATAGCTTCGGCAAGTTGCTTATCATGTTTGCCTTGCTCTGCCGCTGAACGAACGAGAGCGGCTACGGCGGAGGTCATTTTTTCTTGCACCTCTTTTGGCATTTCTTTTATGCCACCGGTCGGTCCCATCATCATGGGTGTTGCTGCCCCAATCACACTGCCCTGAGCCATGTAAATATGCTCCGTGGCTAAAGCAATAATTGCTCCAGCAGAGAAGGCATCGTTTTCAACAAAAGTATAGGTAGGAATCTCGGTTTGGGTAATGGCATTCACAATGCCTTCGGCCGCATTTACTGCTCCGCCCGGGGTGTCCATTTCGAAAATAATGGCTGCGGCATTCTCTCTCGTTGCTTCATCAACGCCTCTCCGGACGACATAGAGCAGGGCTGGCTCAATCATCTTTTTGATCGGAATAATGTAAACGATTGGGGTGGGGTTATTCTTTTGCGCTTGCACGGAGCAGATCGTGAATAATGTGAATAGGCTGAATAGAATTTTACGAATCATAATTTTCTCTCGTTAATGCTCATCATTTTTTGACAGACCGTGGAAAAAGGAAAGCGAAAACTTCCAATGGTTGGGAATTCAAGTTATGTATAGACACATGATTTTAACCGGAAAACGAGCATTAGTTACAGGTGGTGCGGTACGAATTGGGCGATCGATCACAGAGGCCTTGCAGCGAGCAGGGGTTGAGGTGGTTGTGCATTATCGCAATTCGAAGGCGGCGGCGGAAAAACTTTCACCACATACCATTCAGGCCAATCTTCAATCTCCGGAGGAATGCTTGAGTCTGATTGATCGTGCAGGCCCCTTGGATATTTTGATTAATAATGCGGCGGTTTTTACAAAAGATTCTTTAGAGGCTTCCTCTCCACGTTTGGTGCAGGAGATATTTCAGATCAATCTTTTTTCCCCCATGGAACTAACGCGCCTCTTTGCCGCACAAACCTCAGAGGGAGCGGTGATTAATCTGCTCGACCGGCGTATTTGCTGTAATGATACGTCATGTGTTCCATATTCGATGACGAAGAAGGGACTTGAAGAATTGACCCAACTGGCCGCGCTTGAATATGCACCCAATATTTCTGTGAATGCGGTTGCGCCTGGGCCAATTCTTCCGCCATCTGGCGAGCTTTCTGAAGCGGTGCACGAACGAGCAGGCCATATTCCGCTCAATCGGTTTCCGAGTCCTGAAAATATTGCCGAGGCCACTTTATTCTTGCTGAAAGCAGATTCGATCACCGGCCAAATTATCTATGTCGATGGAGGACAGCATTTATTAGGGAATGGGGTTTAATATGGATAAGATTTTTATTCGCGAATTAGCACTACGTTGCATTATTGGTATTTATCCTGAGGAGCGATCTGAAAAGCAGGATATTGTTATTAATTTAGAAATGCAGTGCGACTTACGTAAGGCCGGACGATCCGATGATCTCCATGATACAATCGATTATAAAAGCATCAAAAAGTCGATTCTCGTGCTGGTGGAAACCAGTCGCTATTTTCTGATTGAAGCCCTTGCCGAAAATATTGCAGACATCGTATTGAAAAATAAAAAAGTACAGCAAGTCACCGTTATGATCGATAAACCCGGTGCATTACGTTTTGCCAAAAGCTCGGCGGTGGAAATTACACGTATCCAAATATAGAGTTTTCTATGTTCGAGATTTGAACCTGTTCTTCACAAAAAAGGGCAGGCTAAAAAGCCTGCCCCGTAAGAATATACTGAAGGAGGGGTTATTCTACTTCGCCTTCGAATTCACCCATAGCCCGAAACTTGTCGTAACGATCCTTTAATAATTCCTCTTTCGACATGGCGGATAGTTCATCCAAATGTTTAAGCAAAACCCGTTTTATGTTATCGGAGGCTTCTCTAGGATTGGTATGTGCGCCCCCTTTCGGTTCGGGGATCACTTCATCAGCCAATTTGAGATGAATAAGATCTGGGCCTGTAATCTTTAGGGCTTCGGCCGCTTTATCGGAATAGGCGCGATCTTTCCAAAGAATAGCCGCACAACCCTCTGGAGAGATTACGGAATAATAGGCGTGTTCCAAGATCAGGATACGGTTTCCAATCCCGATTCCAAGTGCGCCGCCGCTTCCACCTTCACCAATAATGATACAAATAATGGGTACCTTAATATTAAAGCTTTCTCGGAGATTAACGGCAATGGCTTCTGCAATGTGACGCTCTTCAGATTCGAGCCCGGCATAGGCTCCTTTAGTATCGATAAGTGAAATGATTGGAATGCCAAATTTATCGGCCAGCTTCATCAATCGCAGTGCCTTGCGGTAGCCTTCAGGATGGGCGCAACCAAAGTTGCATTCAACATTGCTTTTAGTATCGCGCCCTTTTTGCGAACCAAAAATCATTACCTTCCGCCCGTCAATCTTGGCAAAGCCTCCAATAATAGCGCGGTCATCACGATGAATTCGGTCTCCATGAATTTCAACAAAGTCCGTGGTCATGATTTGGATATAATCCATAGTGTAAGGGCGATCTGGGTGACGTGCCACTTGAACTTTTTGCCAAGCCGAGAGATTCGAATATATTTTATTACGAGTTTCTTCGATCTTCAGCTTCATGTTTTTAATTTCGTGAGACACATCGATGTCCTGTTCATTACTGAAGACTTCGAGTTCCTTAAGTTTGATTTCTAATTCCGCGACGGGCTCTTCAAACGGTAGGTTGATTCGTGAACTCATGCAATGCTCTCCTTATCCAGTAAATTTATTCGGCAATTGTAACAGTAGTTTTGCGGGGAACCAGATCAAATAGCTCCTCCACATCTTCGTTCAGCATGCGGATACAACCCGCGCTTGACTGTTGACCAATACTATTACGTTCCCATGTTCCATGAATTCCGAAGCCGGTCAGTTCTTGGTGTTCGGCTGATTTAATTGCCATCCAGCGTGAACCGAGCACATTATCGGGATCTCCATACTCGATTTTCTTATTATCGGCCGGACGCGTCCATGCCGGTTCAACAATTTTATCGATAATTGTAAACTCTACGGCTGGAGTTTTTCCAAATTTGCCAGTCCCAACGCTATAACGTTTAAATAGTTTGCCCGCATTAAGGAGGTCAAGTTCGTTTCGGCTTTTAGAGACCCGAATGGAAAAAGTTCCAGTAAAAACGAGCATGCGATCACCTAGGCGGATGGTATCTGATTCCATTCCATTCATTGTTTTAAGCAGGGCGACGGTCGTATTGTATTTTTTCGCAATTTTTTCTAAATAATCACCTGACTGAATCACATAGTATTCTTTACCCGGCATGGATAATGAAGATTTAAGTAACCGTATATTTACATCACCAAGTAGTTTAATGGCATCAGGATCTGGGGTGGAAGCAACAAGAAGGCTTAAACTTTTTTGTGCATCGGTCAGTTGGCCTGCATCCATAGCCACGCGAGCATCGGATAGTCTGTTTTTTAGTTCAGGAGAGGAAGGTGTTACGACCGCAGGGATAACAGGCGCTATAACTGAAGGAGCGGGATCTCGATTCTCTGATGCTGGAGTAATTGCTGAATTTTCGATCTTTGGCTTATCTGATTTGAAATAAAGATATGCGCCGACTCCGGCCAAGTGCAAAAGAACAATAAGGATAAAAATCTCCTTTCCTCGACCCCGTTTGCGGTTTGAGTAAGAAGAGCCTGCATAAATAGGTTTTTGCATAGTGTTTTGCCTTTATTCCAAAATAAGTTTCGCATTTATGACGGATCGATCTTTTCGGTGCAATAATAATACGATTACAGATGGAAAAATGTGTATTTTACAGCTAGTTTCTCTTTTATTGAGACGATGAAGATTCTTTTAATTACACCCCCATTACTGCAACCGAATACCCCATATGCTGCCACGCCGTTACTTTCGGCATGGCTTAAGTCTCTTGGGCATAATGCAGTACAGGTTGATCTCTCCCTTGAATTGCTGCTCAAAACTTTTTCGAGAGTAGGGGTTTCCTCCCTTTTTCAAGAACTTGATGTTTCTACAGAGACGATGGAAAACTATTGCGAAACCATTGATGAGGTAATTTTATTTTTACAGGATAAAAATCCTGATGCGGCGTCTCGTATTGCTACTCGAGGGTATCTTCCGGAGGGATCACATCTCATTCGTGCCTATGAGCAAGAAGAACAGTTTGACTGGAATTTTCGAGGATTGGATATTTTTGATCGCGCTCGCTATCTAGCGAGTCTCTATCTAGATGATCTCGCCGATGCGGCTAAGATCATTGATTCTAATTTTGGGTTCTCACGGTATGCGGAAAAGCTAGCCACCAGTCTTCCAGATTTTGGAAGTTTACAGAATGAACTCGAATCTTCTAATTCACTTTTTCTGCAATGGCTTAATGAATTGGTTGATGAACAAATACAAAAACATCAGCCAGAAATGGTTGCTTTAACCGTTCCGTTTCCAGGTTGTCTTTTTGGAGCACTTAGTATTGCCCGCCAGATTAAAAAGTTACTTCCACTTGTACCCATTACCCTGGGTGGTGGTTATGTGAATACCGAACTGCGTGAACTAAAAGATCCAACCATTTTTAACTATGTTGACTCCATCACACTCGATAGTGGATTTCTTCCGCTTCAGCGATTGGTTGAAGGCGGCGATTTGGTTCGCACCTTCGTGCGCGAAAAGGGAACGGTTTATTTTCGGACATCGGATAGTGAAGAGGTTGCTCATAACGACCTTCCTCCGCCAGATTTTCAAGGACTAGAACTCAGTCGTTATTTTGGAATGTTTGAAATGCTTAATCCAGTAACGCGATTATGGTCGGATGGAAAATGGAATAAATTGGTGCTAGCTCATGGATGTTGTTGGAGTCGCTGTGCTTTTTGTGACACATCAATTGACTATATCTGTCGCTACGATCCTGCCACTTCAAAAACCATTTGCAACTGGATCGAAGCAATGATGCAACAAACTGGATTCAACGGATTTCACTTTGTTGACGAAGCGTTGCCGCCGGATCTACTGATTGAATTATGTAATGAGATACTTCGTCGCGGACTAAAAATTGAATGGTGGGGAAATATTCGTTTTGAAAATCGATTCTCAACCCAACTTATTCATAAAATGTCTGATGCGGGGTGTATCGCCGTCACGGGCGGGTTAGAAACATGTGTGGATCGTACCCTCAAATTAATGCGCAAAGGTATTGTGATGGAGCACGCTTCGCGCGTCTTGTCTGATTTTGCTGATACAGGGATCTTGACGCATGCCTATCTGATGTATGGTTTTCCAACTCAAACAAAAAAAGAAACCTTTCAGGCCTTGGAAACGGTGCGGCAGTTATTCGATCGAGGGGTATTGCACTCCGCCTATTGGCACCGTTTCGCTCTAACGGCTCATAGCGACATTTCTATTAGGCCAGAAACTTATGGAATTCAATTGCGGGATCAAAAACCTTCTAATTTTGCGATTAATGAGATTCCGTTTGAGGGTCATTTTAACTATGACCTTGATCGCACAGGAAAAGCACTGAGCCGCGCAACCTATAGTTATTTACACGGAGTGGGCCTAGATATTCCTGTGTACCAATGGTTAGAGTATCCTTTAATGGAATAAAAATATGGTTTTTAAATTTTACAATAAAATCATTATGATACCTTAATGAACTTAGTCGGATTAGGGAGAATCTGATTTATTGAGTTAATGTTTCTAATTGGGGGAGTATGAAACACATTGGAACGAGTTTAATTATTTTTTGCTTATTGCTATTGCCCTTAGAAGGCCTAGCGCAAAGCTCTAATATAACAGAAAAACTATCCGAAAAACCTGCTCCAGTTGTAGCCTCAAAAGTAACTGCAGTTTATGGGATATCCGCTGATGACTACCTGCCGACCGTTGAGTCGGCGAGGAGGCAACTTCGCCCGCAATTCCGTAAACAGGCATCACGTTGTTCTTTCGATCTTCCAGATGCTTTTTATTATATTGGGGGGCCCATCTTTTTCCTGTTATTTCTCCGCGTACTCGTGATCTTCTTAAATGGATTTGAAGAAAAACGTAAAGAAGATCAACGAGCCGCAAGGCGAGAAATTATGGATGTTAAATAGCCCATAGCATGCACTAAGGGCTTGTCGAATCCCTCCTGTTCATTAATTATTCTTATCACAGATGCTCAGGATCCTAAAAATCAAAAATCTTGCACTGGTTGACGATGTTCAAGTGAGCTTCAACGGTGGCCTTAATGTGATTACCGGTGAGACCGGTGCAGGAAAATCACTATTAATTGGTGCCTTGCGCTTGTTGCTTGGCGAACGAGCAGATAAATCCATGATCCGCACGGGCGAAACTTCCTGCTCGGTCTATGCAGAATTCGGGCTCGAAAACATAACACAGGTTAACCTTATTCTAGCCGATATCGGTATGGAGCCGTGCGAAGGTGGATTATTGATCATTCGACGGGTGATTACTGAATCCTCAAACAAAACCATGGTGAATGATGAGTCCGTAACCTTACAGGTGCTTAAGCGATTAGGAAATGTACTCGTTGATATGCACGGCCCATACGATCACCAGTCGTTGCTCAATACCGCCACTCAACTCGAAATACTGGATGCCTTCGGACAAGTAGAAGAGATCAAGGCCAACTATGTTTTTGAGTATCAAAAACTCCGTAAAATCCAAAAACAGATGGATGAACTCGACTCTGAAAACGAGGACGATCTGGATCGACAGATTGAGTTTTTGGACTACCGCGTTTCTGAAATTGAATGTGCAAACTTATCTTCAGAGGAAGATGAACAAGTTGAAGAAGAACATAGTATTATTGCCAACTCGCAACAGGTAATTGAATTCGCTAACGGAACCGTTAATGCACTCACAGAAGGGGAAGGGTGTGCATTCGATAGCCTTATTGCTGCGCAACAATGCTTAAA
>JAOZSZ010000001.1:21087-31617 GCA_029939385.1 Pontiella sp.
CTTAAAGAACTGCGTAGCCGCGATAAGAAAAGATTGGAATTACAGACCGAGTTAAATTTAATATTTAAAACGGTAGAAAAAGCCGGTCTTAAGTTACGTAGTTATCGCGAGAACGTGGCCGATCATCTTTCTGAATGTATCACTAAAGAATTAGTTGATATCGGCTTTGAGCATGGCTTCTTCGACGTACAGTTGATGCCGTGTGAGCCTATTCTATCTGGAATGGATAAAATTGAATTTGGTTTTGCTCCGAATGCCGGAGAAGTTATGCGTCCGCTTCGGATGATTGCCTCCAGCGGAGAAATCTCGCGGGTTATGCTTGCCACTAAAGCTGTACTGACGCGACATGATCCCATCCCTGTGCTGGTATTCGATGAGATTGATGCCAATGTTGGCGGGGAAATTGGTGGAGCTGTTGGGCGAAAACTTGCGCAGGTGGCTGACTGTCACCAATTGATTTGTATCACACATCTGCCACAAGTAGCCGCTTGTGGAACGACTCACCTTGCGGTCTCAAAAAGTGTAATCGAGGGTCGTACTTATACCGAAGTTCGTCTGCTTGATCCTGATTCTCGTCCCACTGAAATTGCCCGTATGCTCGGGGGTAGCACGGAGATTGCGCTCAAGCATGCCCACGAAATGTTAAATAGATAAGATGCACAGGAAGGGAGGACTCCTCCGGAACAGCTTGCATTTAAAAACTTCGATCTACCGAATTAATTGAATCAACTCCCTAAGGATCGAAGTTGCTTTTTCCTCCTTCAGCACTGGATGGCGACCTGCAATAGTGAGGTACTCTTTCTCGGTTGAGAGCATAACTTTTTGGTTACGAACAATGATCGATTTTATTCCTTTCTTAGCGGCAATAATTCGTAGTTCAGCAATAAGCATAAGGCGCTGTAGCTCTACAGGAAGCTTACCGAATCGATCTTTGATTTCGCGTTTAATTTGAGTGATCTCTGATGGGGTAGCGAGCGCGGAGATCCGTTGGTAAAGCCGAAGACGAAGGTTTTCATCTTCAATATAAGAATAAGGGATATAGGCACCATCTTCACTTTTCCCGTCCTTTGGCGAGAGATCGAGAAAATCGAGTTTAACCACCACATCCATCAATGGCGGCGGCTGTTTTCCTTTTAAAATAGCAATCGTACGGCGGAGTAGCTGACAATAAAGATCAAATCCGACCGCGGAGATGTGCCCACTTTGTTTGGCGCCAAGTAAATTGCCAGCACCTCGGAGTTCGAGGTCTCGGAGAGCTAGGCGGAATCCAGATCCGAGGCCCGTATAGCGTTTGATCGCATTCATACGGTCTCGTGCAGCATCAATCATATGGCCCCCCGGCGATAGCATCATATAGGTGAACGCTTTGTGGTTTGACCGGCCGACCCGCCCGCGCAACTGATAGAGATCCGATAAGCCAAATCGCTCGGCATTTTCAATAATCATGGTATTGCAATTGGGAATATCGACCCCGCTTTCGATGATGGTGGTGCAAAGCAAAACATCGAATAATCCCTGTACAAAGGCATGCATAATTCCGGAGAGTTCCTTTTCAGGCATCTGTCCGTGAGCAACAGCAATACGAGCCTCGGGAAGAAGTGCGCGCAGTTTGTTTTCAACCTGATGAATTGTTTTTACCCGATTATGTAGATAGAACACTTGGCCATCGCGATGCATCTCCATGCGGATGGCTTTAGTAATAATTTCTTCATCGTAGGGAAGCACGATGGTCTCCACGGGTTGCCGCTCTTGGGGTGCGGTCTTAATCGTGCTGAGATCGCGAACTCCCGTCATTCCCATATAAAGTGTGCGAGGGATGGGTGTTGCTGACATGGTAATCAGATCAACTTGTCGGCTCAGCTCTTTAAGGCGCTCCTTCGCTTTGACTCCAAAGCGCTGTTCCTCATCGATAATGACAAGTCCGAGATTTTTAAAGCGAACATCCTTTGAGAGTAATCGGTGTGTGCCGATAAGAATATCGACTTCACCTTCTGAAGTTTTTAAAAGGGTTTTGTTTTGCTGTACACGAGTCCGAAAGCGGCTAACCATATCGATCCGAACCGGAAATGCCGCCATTCGTTCAATAAAAGTTTCATAGTGCTGTTGCGCCAAAATGGTGGTAGGGACGAGTATTGCTACCTGTTTTCCATTCGTTACGGCCTTGAACGTAGCACGCATCGCTACCTCTGTTTTCCCAAAACCAACATCACCACAGAGGAGCCGATCCATCGGGCGGGTTTTTTCCATATCGCGTTTTAATTCATTAGAAGAGGTCAGCTGATCAGGGGTTTCTGTATAGGGGAAGGCGGCCTCAAACTCGGCTTGCATCGCCGTATCTTTCGAAAATTTAAATCCCCGTTTTGCCTGCCGCTCCGCCTGTGTCTGAAGGAGCTTAACGGCAAGATCTTGTACTGCTTCTTGTGCGGTAAGCTTATCGTTTTTCCATTTTCTTCCCCCCAGAATATGGGGTTTTGGAGTGTGTTTTCCCATCCCTTTATAGCGAGTGAGCAAGTGGGCTTGAGTAACGGGAAGATAGACCTTTTCGCCCTTTGCATATTCAATAGAGAGCACTTCTTGACTCCGGCCACTGAAGGTGGTTTCCACCAGGCCAAGATATTTTCCAACCCCGTGCTCAACATGGACCACATAGTCCCCGGGCTGAAGGTCGGCGGCTTCTGATACGCGCTCTTGTTTTTGGAAGCGACGAGCGGTGCGAGAATGTGCGCTACGATTAATATGATAGGCGTAAAAATCACTTTCAGTGACAATCAGAATCTTCAGGTCGGAATCCATTGCGCTCTCATGTATTACGCCTGCGTAGCGCTTCAAGAATTGAAAACCCGCAAGATCTCTATAAAGTTCTTCGAATCGATCTAGAGTCCCTTGGGTCTCGAAAAAGAAATAAACTTCCCAATCCAAGGACGCCTCTGCGCAGCGTTGCTCGACAAAATGCCGCCGAGCCTGCTCGGCCTCTTTAGGGTGCGTGTTATAAGAGACGGCTAGGAGGCCCGTGTCATAATGATTAAATCCTATGTTCAAGGTTTGGTAATTTAAAGTTTCCAGATTTGGATTAACAATCAACGTGTTATCTGGAAGTAGCTCGGAGAGAGGGCACGTATTGTTTTCTGCAAATCCAACATTCATTTGGGGAAATTGAATAGAACTTATTTTCTCGATAGAGCATTGGCTCTGATCATCAAAGAGGCGAATCGAATCGACCTCATCGCCAAAGAATTCAATCCGAACAGGGCGCGGGGAGCCCGGGGGCCAACCATCGAGAATTCCGCCACGTAACGCAGCCTCGCCTTGGAGATAAACCTCTACACCAAACTCATACCCCGCCTTGACCATCCATTTTGTTAACTCGCTAAGGTTATATTTTTCACCAACTTTTAATCTGCGAATCGCCTGTTCCGAGTTTACGATCAAAGGAAGTTCACTTTCCATCGCCTGAGGGCAGGTAATGATAATAAACGGATTTTTTTCGGTCAGATGTTGGATCATCTGGAGATGTTCTCCAAACACCGCAGGATCTTTTTCCATGGGCTGGAAAAGATGAATATGCGGCCAATTTTCTTTCCCACCATTTTTTTGTAAAGAAGAAGAGGGGGAGGCCTGTGTTAGAAGGGTGATGAGTGATTCATGAAGACGCTCCATTTCGCGAACATCGGCAGCATTCCACACTATATTAATTTCTAAATTCTTAAAAATATTAAGGCATAGCAAGGCCTGAGCACTAATCGGGGTATCCGTTATCTGTGCAATTCCAGAGGAAACGCCTTTAAGCACCTCCCCGTTGACCCAGAGGGTGCTCTTTTTTGAAGAACCCATTTTCATAAACAGAAGTGTAGAGGGTAAATGAACTTTTTACAGAATAAACAAGGACGGAATAAAGTAACGGGGTGTTGTAGAATTGACGGGTCGCATCGTCTTGTACCAATTATGAAAACCTGCATCGGCGGATCAGAAAAAGCGATAGAGCGGTTGATCCGAAACGGGGGGTTATTTCACTTCGGAATGATAGCTATACTGGACTTTGTATTCTGGATTGGTACTATTCCGAGAATCGTAAAAAAGGAAGGGGATATCATGGGGAATGCAAAGCAACTAAATGAGATTTCGTGGAAGAAATTCAATGAACTGCCACTGGTGAAGAAGGGGGAATACTTTTTAGAATCCCCGCATCACACCCTTATTGCACAACAATTTTCTAGAGAACAGCTAGAGAATTTATGCATGTTGGCCACGAAAATTCGGCGGATTTCGAAGCGCCGTTCCGGAGCAAATTTTTTACGTACTTTGCTTTCGGACAAACGAGCAATGCTTTATTTTGCACAACCCTCTTCACGTACTTATTTATCTTTCAAATCGGCCTGCGAGACGCTTGGCCTAAATACAATTGATGTGCGTGATTCCAAAACATCGAGCGAAGTAAAGGGCGAGTCGCCGGAGGATACGGTCCGCACGTTTTGTTCTTATGCCGATATGATCATCATGCGGCATCCGACGGGCGGTTTTGCTGAGCGGGTGGCTTGGATGCTATCCAATACGAATCGTCCAATTCCTGTTTTGAATGCAGGATCGGGGGCGGATCAACATCCCACTCAAGCGTTATTAGATATCTATACTCTTGAGCGAAGTTTTGAGCAGGACGGTGGGATTGATGGAAAAAGTGTGGTGTTCGTGGGGGATCTAGCTCGGGGCCGTACGGTGCGATCGTTGGCTTGGTTGCTGACGCTTTATAATAATGTGAAAGTCTACTTTGTTGCACCCGAGCAGTTGCAGATCAACAAAGACGTATTGGAATTATTGGATGCGGCAGGAATGGAATATGAAGTCACTCAGGATTTTGTCGATGTAATGCCTAAGGCCGATGCGATCTATATGACTCGTATTCAAGATGAATGGGATATTGATGGTGAAAGCACAACTATCGATACTTCTGCATTCTGCATTAATAAAGAACATCTTGAGATTTTGAAGAAGACGGCGGTTATTATGCATCCGTTGCCGCGTCGAAAGGAAATTAGTGTGGATGTGGATTCTGATGTGCGAGCTATATTCTGGAGGCAAGTGCGCAATGGGATGTGGGCACGAGCCGCATTAATTCTAGCCACATTTGGCCGCGAAGATGAAGTGAATGCTTACTTTGCTAAAAACAACCTTGCTTAATCTTGGAGAAATATAATGGAACATTTAATTTCGTTGAAAAAATGGAGTCCGGAAAAGATTCGGATGGTGCTGGACCTTGCTAAAGACGTGAAGGTTGATCCCAGAAAATATAGTGATGCAATGAGTCGCAAAACACTGCTAATGATTTTTGAAAAACCAAGCCTGCGTACACGACTTTCGTTTGAGGCGGGCATGACGCAAATGGGAGGCCACGCGATCTATTACCATACGGGCAACTCACCCATGGGAAGTGGAAAGGAGACCATTCGTGATTCCGTTAAAACGGCGTCTCGTTTTGTTGATGTAATCATGGCTCGGCTCTTTAAACATGAAGATCTTTTAGAAATGGCGGAATATGCCACGGTCCCGGTGATTAATGCATTAACGGATGATAGTCACCCTTGTCAGATCCTTGCTGATCTGCAGGCCATTGAGGAGAAAAAAGGAACGCTTGCGGGGTTGAAACTGGCCTTTATTGGTGATGGATTTAATAATGTGACCCACTCCTTAATGTATGGCGGAACCAAGATGGGTATGCATGTGAGCGTGGGTTCTCCGAGTGGTGCTGCGTATTCACCTCGTGCGGATGTTGTGGCCGACTGCGAGGGTTTTGCTGTGGCTTCTGGAGGATCAATTTCTGTAACAGATGATCCGATCGAAGCAATTAAAAATGCGGATGTAGTCTATACTGACTCATGGATGAGCTATCACATTCCTAAAGATCAAGAGACCGCCCGAGTTGCTAAATTTATGCCTTATCAAATAAATGCCGAGCTCATGGCGCATGCAAAACCCGATGCAATCTTTATGAACTGCTTACCCGCTAATCGGGGATGTGAGCAAACCGCAGAAGTGATTGATGGACCTCAATCCATTGTTTTCGATGAAGCTGAAAATCGCCTCCATGCACAGAAAGCGGTTATCCTTACACTTTGTGGAGCAGCTTAGGCCTGCGAATGAATCTTAATGATTTTGATGCATTTATTTTTGACCTAGATGGCACATTACTCGATTCAGGAAAATATCATGTGCGGGCCTTCTCCGATGCGGTACTCGAGCAAAGTGGATATCGATTGCTTCCGAATGAACAGCATGAGTTTTTTGCCAGTCATACCCTCCCTTTTTCTAAAATATTAAATGAACGTCATGGCTTACAACTGGTGCCAAAAGATGTGCTAGAGCGCAAGCGACTTCGAATGAAAGAAATTTTTCAGATTGATCTATTTTCTGGTGCATATAATTTTCTTAAAAAGTGGAAGGGAATTAAGCCCATGGGATTGGCGACAAATTCACCCTTAGTCTTTGTGGATCCAATATTGAAAGAATCTAGATTGATGGAGTTCTTTGATTCAATCATTACGGCGGATGAGGTGACCCATCGAAAACCTGATCCTGAAATAATCACAAGTACAATTCAGAAATTACAGGTTGCTCCATCCAAAGCTCTCGTGTTTGAAGATCAGTTAATGGGGATCGATGCCGCCTTGAGTGCGGGGGCACAGGTGGTCGCGGTAGATAATGGGCAACGAGTTGATTTTCCCAAAACAATCTCGTTAATGAGTTGGACGGAACTTTTAAAAAAATGAGTGAATCTTTATTATTAATTTTTGATTTAGATGGAACGCTGATTGATTCACGCGCTGACCTTGCGGAAGGAATTAACCATATGCGGGCGCAGTTCGGGCTTGATTCTCTTTCCATAGAAATGGTGGGTGGTTATGTTGGTAATGGAGTGCGTAAGTTAGTGGAGCGGTCAATAGAAGGATCAAACGTGGATATTGATGATGCTTTGTTGATTAATAAAAAATATACAGAGTTGCATCCTGTAGTGCATACTCGTCTTTATCCCGGTGTTGAAGAGGGGCTTCAGCAGTTGCTTCAGGCGGGCCATAAACTAGCCGTGTTAACCAATAAGCAAGGGGAACAAAGTCGCAAAATCCTCCGGCGATTAGGGATCGATCTTTCTTTCTCCAATATTATTGGCGGTGGCGATGTTGCCCATTTAAAACCTGAGCCAGACGGAATTCATCTCTGTTTAAAAACTACAGGAATAGATCCTATTAATGCATGGATGATTGGTGATCATTACACCGACTTGTCGGTAGCGAAAAATGCAGGGATTAAAAGTGCATTTGCGCAGTATGGATTTGGAGAGCCGAGGGGGTTTGAACCTAGAGTGTATTTTGCTTCGTTTCCAGAGCTAGTCGGGTACTTTATTGGGCGATGAAATCCTACTTGTCAGAAATTTTTAGCTCCATTCAGGGCGAAGGGCCTTATGTTGGTGAGCGCCATTTGTTTCTTCGGTTTTGTGACTGTCACCGAAAATGTATTTTTTGCGACACCGTGGTAGAGCGTACCGAAACCGTCTTAATTGAGAACGTCGCGGGATCGGGAACATTCGAACCAATTCCTAATCCACTATCGGTTGAGCAGGTGATGGATATCATTCGCAGAATGGATAAAAAAAAGAGGAATCGACGAATTTCAGTTACAGGAGGAGCTCCACTATTGCAGGCGCATTATCTACGCGAGTTGCTTCCCGTTTTATGTGGAGAGCGTCATAGTATTTATCTCGAAAGTGCTGGGGACCTGCCGCAACAACTTAAATCAATCGTTGAGTGGCTCGATATTGTTGCGATGGATGTGAAACTATCAAGTGTGACTAAGGAAAAAAATACATTCCCCGCACACTGGCAGTTCTTGAAGATTTGCCGCGACTCGAATGTTGAGGTGTTTACAAAACTTATTCTTTCATCTGAAACGAATGAAGATGAACTCATTCAGGCTGTACAAGGGATCAAGAAAGCGGGCGGAGAAGAAACGCTAATCGTGATCCAGCCTATGAGCAAAGCGGCAAAAACAGATGCGGTTCCTCGTCCCGAACAACTCTTGCGCTGGCAAGAAATGATAGGGCACATCATTCCGAATGTTCGTGTGATTCCGCAAACCCATAAGATCATGGAGATGCTTTAGTGAAAAAAGCAGTTGTACTACTTAGTGGCGGACTTGATTCGGCTACCGTAATGGCCATGGCTCAGGCTGACGGCTATGAAATCTATGCCATTTCATTTCATTATGGACAGCGACATTCTATGGAGCTTGACTGTGCAATCGAACAGGCAAAGGGGCGGGCAAAAGAACATAAAATGGTCGATATCGATTTGGGTTCATTTGGCGGCTCTGCATTAACAGCTGATATTAATGTGCCTAAGCATGACCACATCGATGAACTTACTCCTTCGATACCCGTAACCTATGTTCCCGCCCGTAACACGGTATTCCTTTCCTACGCACTAGCTTGGGCCGAGGTGCTCGACGCATCGGATATCTTTATTGGGGTTAATGCACTTGACTACAGTGGCTATCCCGATTGCCGTCCAGAATTTATTGAAGCTTATGAACGCATGGCAAATTTGGCGACTGTTGCGGGAATTGAGGGACGAAACCTTAAAATTCATGCACCTTTAATTGAAATGACTAAAGCTGAAATTATTCACCAAGGGCTTGCTCTTGGTGTTGATTACGCTAAAACCACGAGTTGCTATGACCCTGCGCCCAATGGGTATTCTTGTGGACATTGCGATTCGTGTCTTTTGCGGTTAAAAGGATTTAAGGATGCCGGAGAGAAAGATCCCCACCCATATATTGAGAACTAAACAATGCCTAAAATGAAAATCTATAAAGAATTCAAATTTGATTCGGCCCATTGGTTGCCTAACGTACCGAAAAGCCACAAATGCTCCAATATGCATGGGCATACTTATGTGATTGAAGTTCATGTAGAGGGAGAGCTCGATCCCCAACTAGGCTGGGTTCTTGATTTTAATGATTTGCGCAAAATTGTTGAACCCCTTATCGATCATCTTGACCATAAGGTTTTAAATGAAATCGAAGGACTTGAAATCCCCACCGCGGAGCATATTGCGCTTTGGTTCTGGAATCAAATCAAGCCCCGCCTACAACAATTATCGACAGTTGTTGTGAAAGAAAACCTTGCAAATGTTTGTATTTATTCAGGGGAATAAAGGTTTTTGTTTAAAGTAGATAGAGTGCTAACCGCCGCTAAATCTAAGTCTCGGATGAATCGATCTTCACACTAGAGGTAATGCCTCCACGTGCAGTAAAATCTCCATTAACCACCAATCGTTGAGGCTTTAGTGCTTGGTCGAGATCGGTGTAGATGCGATTAACGATCTCTTCATAGAAGGTTCCCGTTTGACGAAATGAGAATAGATAAAGCTTGAATGACTTACTTTCCACACACCACTCGCCGGGGATATATTCAACCCGGATGGTTGCAAAGTCTGGCTGACCCGTGATGGGGCAAAGCGATGTGAATTCGGAGGTTTCGAATGTAATCCAATACTTGCGCTGTTGATTTGCATTCTCAAAAGTTTCCAGCTTCGCTTCTGCGGGAGAGGTTGGGTAACGCATTTCACCTTTCTTCAATAAAGTCAGTCCAGTCAGTTTCTTTTCATCCGTCATAATTAATTCCAAAGGTTGCTCAAAAAATAGAGGCTCCGTTTCTCTTTAAGAAGATTCGCGCCATAGTATCTACTCATCGAAAATGGGCAAGCCCGATATTCAATACGCGATATTAAACAGAGCATAATTTGTAAGCGTTGCAACATTGACCCCGCCGAGCAGTTTCGGTCTACTTAAATAAGTTTTTTTTAAAGGAACAGATGGATTATAGAGCCCCCAGTAATATTGGTAGTATGCGAGGAATCACCCCTGCGGTGAAATATCTTCTTATTTTGAATGTAGCCGTTTTTCTGATTGAAATTGGATTTCATATTCCACTACGCAATATATTTGCATTGCAAGCAGATTGGTTGAAGCAGTTGGCGATAGGGCAGCTCTTTACCTATATGTTTGTGCACGCCAATTTCTCTCATTTACTGATGAATATGATTACTCTATTTTTCATCGGTCCCACGGTGGAGCGAACTCTAGGGTCATATCGTTTCTTTGTCCTATACTATCTCAGCGGCATTTTAGGAGGCCTCGGCTGGTCTC
This sequence comes from Pontiella sp., assembly GCA_029939385.1. Taxonomy (GTDB): domain Bacteria; phylum Verrucomicrobiota; class Kiritimatiellia; order Kiritimatiellales; family Pontiellaceae; genus Pontiella. Next base: position 31,279 of record JAOZSZ010000001.1, read on the forward strand.
TAATGGCCCCCGAATACTCCGCCTGTCTAGGAGCCTCTGGCGCTGTGATGGGAGTGCTTGGAGCTTTTGGAGCTTTGTATCCTAAGTCAACGGTACTGCTCTGGTTTGTCATTCCAGTAAAGACCTGGATGCTGGTTGCTGGATTAGCAATATGGGAACTTACCGAAATGATAGGTAGTCCAAAGATAGGTGGAATTGCCAACTCTGCTCATTTAATGGGGGGTATCGCTGGGTTCTGTTACGCCTTTTCGCTCAAAAACCCGAATGTGATCGCTAAACTTAAAAATAAGATTTTTGGCCTCGGGAAATCTGCACCGCAATCTAAGCGCCCCACATTAC
>JAOZSZ010000200.1 GCA_029939385.1 Pontiella sp.
GCTCCAAAGAAGGGATAGGCGTTGAAATAGCCTTTATTGGCTACCGACATAAACGAGAAATATCCTGTTAAGTGGTAGTTTAGCAGGAGTGTCGCTCCGTAAGCGATTAAGCCAAGAAACCCTGCCATCATAAAGGCAACCCTTTCGCGTCGGTCACCAATGGGTTCCGTTTTTGGAAAAATCCTATGCAAAATCATAAAGCCGAAGCCGCTGGAAAGGGATAGAAAGGAAAAGATGAATCCTTCCGGGCGGCTGAGGCTGCATAGAATAAGTAATCCAGCAAATAGCAGATAGCGACGGTAGATAGCCGCAGTAAAGATGGCGAGGCTTAGAAATACCAGATAGCCCATGTCGGTTAATCCGAAAAATGCTGTTGCCAATTGACCGCTCAGTAGAGTTAAGCCGAGAGAGAGGGGAAGGGCTTTTGGGAAGAAGCGGAGCGTGAAAAACCATAAACAGGTTATGGCTCCGAGATAAAATAGGCTATTTAAGAAAAATCCTGCAACGAGTAGGTGGTTATCGGTTGCTCCCAGCTTATAAAAAGTGGCTAGAATGAATGGATATAGGTGGCTGGTGCAACCCGTGGATGGAGCATCGCCCGGAGAAAACACATAAGCATGGCCTGTAGCAATAGATTTTGCATATTGCATATAAAGCATGGTATCCGTTTCGGACGGAGCCAATGTCCCATTCCCTGCTTTGCATCCGATAAGATAGAAGGCAACGCAAGTCAACAATCCAAAAGTCAGGGCCAGAGTCAGTATATTTTTTTGGGTCTGGGTTGGGATATTTTTTTCAATCATGGCCTCGGTCCTTATATCATCACATATAAATTGTTCAACAGGTTATCATGGGGGAGTCATTAAAATCCATTGCTTTTAGATAGGAGTGAGTAGAAGTTTGAACAAAAAAAAGGGATTCCAGTTTCCTGGAATCCCATATTCACATCGAATGATGTGTTAAAACTTAGTAGAGGTCAGTTTCAAGCCAAATATGACCAACCGTCTGTGCAGTAATTTCTGCTTCTGTAACGTTAGATTCAGTACCTGTTCCATTACCCACTTGAAGGGAAGCAACTCCACCTTTAAGGTATTCAGCTACATCAGCACCAACCAGAGCAGCGCCGTCTGTAAGGGCGTTATCCATGGCATATTGTTCGGCAGCTGATTCAACTTGGCGTACGTTATTTGCTTTAGCCTTCGTGATGGTGTTAGCACGAGCCTTCTGGAAGGAAGGAATACCGATTGCTGCGAGCAAGCCGATAATTGCAACTACGATCATGATTTCTACTAGGGTGAATCCTTTTTTATTCATTTTTTTCATTTTATTATCTCCATTATATTTTATTGCGTTTTAGTTTTGCCTGCTTGAGCTCTCCTCAACGTATCGTTCAGACAGAAGGGTATAAAGCAATTGGTGTGCCAAAACTATTTTATGGGGAAGTAAACCTAGTTTTTATTTTGATGTCGACAGGGTCTGTAGTAGGTGAAACCCCTATGAATAAAAGGATTTTATATAATTATTCCAGCATGAAAAATATTTTTATTAAAAATTAGGAGATTTTTAATCGATTTGTTTTTTACCTAATTATGAGAAATTTTTCAGGTTTGAAATGAGAAAATTTATAATCGTTTAAACAGAGCAATTTTTCTTTTTAGCTGTATATGTTTAATTCTGTTTTTCTTCAGGAAGCTTGCGGTAGAGGGTTGCAAGGCTAATGTCTAGCTCTTGAGCGGCCTTAACCTTGTCGCCTCCCATGGTATTAATGACGTTCTTGAGATATTCCTTCTCTTTAGCACGTAAAAAGGCTTTGAGTGACTTTCCTTTTCCGAATTCACCTGTTAGCGCTGTATTTTGAGTTCCGGGGTTTTCTTCGTAAGAGACGATCAACTTAGAAGGAAGCGTTTCCTTTGTAATTTTATCATCTTTCATGAAGGTTAGGCAGTGTTGGATTACATTTTGCAATTCACGGACATTGCCCGGCCAACTATAATTTTGAAGAATAGCAAGTACGGCGTTATCCATCACGGGGAATTCGCCTCCATCCATCTCTTGCGAGATAAAGTGCTGCGCCAGAGGGAGAATATCATCAGGTCGCTGACTAATCGAAGGAAGGTCGATTGAGATTACACTCAGTCGGTAGAAGAGGTCTTCGCGAAAGCTTCCTTCTTTAACCAGGGTTTCCATATTTTGGTTAGAGGCCGCCAGAATACGAACATCTAGTTCAAATTCTTCGGTTCCTCCAACTTTTCTAATTTTCTTATTTTGGATCGTACGAAGGAGCTTAGATTGTAGGTGAAGAGGAATGGAGTTGATTTCATCGAGAAATAGAGTTCCTCCCTTGGCGGCTTCGAATAGACCAATTTTATTACTGTTCGCGCCGGTAAAGGCTCCTTTAACGTGGCCAAATAATTCAGATTCGATCAGCATCTCTGGCAATGCAGCGCAGTTGACGGGAATGAAGGGCCCTTCGGAACGGGCACTGAAGCTATGGAGTGCTTCGGCAACCAATTCCTTGCCCGTTCCACTTTCACCGGTAATCATGATGGTGGTTTTTGTGGGGGCAACGCGTTTAATCATTTCGCAGACTTTTATCATGCCTTCGCTTTCAGCAATAATATTGCCGAAGTATTTTTTGGATTCGACGTGGGTTCCGCTAATTTGTTCTGAGAGGGAGTTTTGATAGTCCAGCGCCCGTTTTACGGTCCCTAATAATTCATCGATTTTGAATGGTTTTGGGATGTAGTCAAAGGCGCCTTCTTTCATGGCTTCGACGGCGGTTGTGACGGTTGCATAGGCGGTAAGCATGATCACCCCCACCGCTGGACGCATTTGTCGTGTATTTTTGAGTAATTGCATCCCGTCGACGGGTTCCATTTTAATATCGGAAATGAGGAGGTCGAAGGATTCGGATTTGAGTAGTTTTTCGGCAACACCCCCATGCTCGGCGAGTTGTACGTCGTATCCTTTAGAGGTTAATATTTTATTTAATAAACTTAGAATTGTTGGATCGTCGTCCGCTATCAGAATTTTGGCCATTCTCAAAACCTTTTGTTATGGTATTTAGATGGCTCATATAACTCTGATTTTACTCAATAGAGTCAAGCTTAATGATTGACATAAGATCGTCAGGAGAGAACTCCACGAAATCGATAAAATCTTGAATTACGGTATCCATTTGATCCGATGCCGTAATGATATGGTCGAAAAGTTCCTTTCGGTCATTTTTTCGAGGGCTGTTCGGTAACCAATCTGTTGA
>JAOZSZ010000201.1 GCA_029939385.1 Pontiella sp.
AGCGATACATAACCGCCAATGGGGAAGGCGCCAATCTTATAGACGATGCCGTCGATCTCTTTGCTCCAAAGGGCGGGTCCCATGCCAATAGAGAAGGCTTCGACGACTAGACCACATTTTTTGGCGACGATAAAGTGTCCCCATTCATGGACAAAAATGGTGATTCCAAAGAGAAAAAGCATCATTACGATGATGTAGATAATTTCGAGCATAGCGTGGTCCTTGCGGTGTTATTTGAGGAAGAGTTCGATATAAATATAGAGCATAGGTGCGGCGAAAAGAATGCTGTCGACCATGTCGAGAATTCCGCCGAGGCCGTAGACCATGGTGTTGGAATCCTTAACGTTGACCGCGCGCTTAAACATGGATTCAACGAGATCGCCGAGGGTTCCAATGATGGGGAAAAGGAAGCCAAGCACGATCGCATGACCCAGCGAAAAAGGAATTACGCTATTGATATGGCCTTTGAAAATGATCCACCAGATCATATTTACGATTACACAGAAAACCATTCCGCCAAAAAGGCCTTCCCAACTTTTCTTTGGAGAAATAACCGGAGCGAGTTTGTGTTTCCCAAAACGCATTCCAAAGAAATATCCACCGGAGTCGGCCATTTTCATGCAGAGGATCACGTAGAAAGCGGCCCAGCCGGGTTGAGAGAGATCCCCACTCAAGAATAGGCGAACCACGAAGCTCCAGAGGAGGGGAACATAGACGACGCCTAGAAGGGTTCCCATGCAACTTTCAAGTCCTTTACGTAGATTGGGATAGGCCAGAATACGGAAAAAGTTGGAGATGATGACTAAGAGTAAAATGCACCAAAGGGCATTGTCAGAAATAATACGGGGGTTGAGTGCATTAAACCAGGTGGCCGCAACAAAGACGAGGCCACTGGTGGTTCCCCATTTTTTTGATACAGGCATGTTGCCCGCCTCTAGCAAACCATAGAATTCCCAAGATCCGAACCCCGCAAATAGGAGCATCCCGATCAGGCCGATGGGCCAGCGACAGGGAATAAGGCTGAATGCCGGAATGAGAACGGCAGCAATGCAAAGGGCTATAGTGATTCGTTTCTTATCCATAGAGAGTACTCGTTATTTTTTATTTACCCCACCATAGCGACGATCGCGCGAGTTGAAAGCTTCCAGTGCTTGGAAAAACTGTTCTTCACGAAAGTCCGGCCAGTAGGTATCGGTGATATAAAATTCAGAGTAGGAAAGTTGCCAAAGCAGGAAATTGCTCAATCGAAGTTCACCACTCGTGCGAATCATTAATTCAGGATTAGGCACATCGGGTAGATAGAGGTGATCAGAAATCATTTGTTCGTTGATCTCTTTGGTTTGAATCTCTCCTTTCTTGACCTTTTCAGCAATTTTCCGAGTTGCATCGGCAATTTCCATACGAGAACCATAACTCAGAGCAATAATAAAGGTATGGTCGGTATAATGTGCGGTCGCATCCATCGCTTTTTGAATCCGCTTGCGTGCGAACAAGGGAAGGCGTTCGAGCTGCCCCATCACGCGCAGGCAAATCTTGTTGTCGTGTAACTCCTGTTCATAAGCATTCAGCGAGCTAACGAGCAACGCCATTAGGCCATCCACTTCCAGCGCAGGCCGTTTCCAATTTTCGGTGCTGAAGGCATAAACGGTAATAAATTCAACACCAGATTTTGCCGCCGCCCGCAATATGGCACGTACCGATTGCGCTCCTTCCTTGTGCCCTTCGATACGAGAAAGTCCGCGCTCCTTCGCCCATCGTCCGTTGCCATCCATAATGATGGCAACGTGGCGCGGAATCTTTTCCAAGCCCTGGAAGTTTGGGTTCATGAATTGATTTTAACGATCAATAAGCAAGGTGCTGGACCGCTTAGGGCCTACAGAAAGAATGCTAACTTTTACGCCGGTCAGTTCTTCGAGGTATTCGATATATTTTTGGGCCTGTTCCGGTAGTTCTTCCCAGCTTGTGCATTCGGTGGTTGGGGTATTCCATCCTTTGAAGTCTTCATAGATGGGCTTGCAACGCTCCAGTTTGCGAATGCTGGCGGGGACCGAATCAATACGTTCACCATCGCACTCATAAGCCACACAAACCTTAATCGTTTCGACGGCATCCAACACATCAAGTTTCATAAGGGCCCACTCGTTAATTCCGCCGACCATAGCGGCATAACGTGCAACGACGCCGTCAAACCATCCGCAACGACGCGGCCGCCCCGTGGTGGCTCCAAATTCATTTCCAACACGAGCAATGTGTGCCCCCATTTCGTCGTGCAATTCAGTCGGGAAGGGGCCGCCGCCAACGCGAGTGGTGTAGGCTTTCACAATGCCAACAACGCGGTCGATGGCATTGGGAGGAATCCCGGAACCTGATGGTGCACCACCCGCGCCCGTATTGGACGAGGTAACGAAGGGGTAGGTTCCAAAGTCAACGTCAAGCATTACGCCTTGCGCGCCTTCAAAGAGGATTTCATCATCGTTCTTAACCGCTTGATGGAGTAGGGGAATGGTGTCGCAGATGAACGGACGCAGATAATCCGCCGCTTCTTTAACCGAGACCAGTAATTCATCGATATCGAGTGGTTTTGCGCCCATCCCAACGAGAATCTTATTCTTTGTTTCCGCCTGAGCTTTAACCAAGTCGAGGAAGTCGCTTTCAAGAATATCACCAAGGCGCAGGCCGATACGATCGGCTTTGTCCATATAGGCGGGGCCGATGCCGCGCTTAGTGGTGCCAATCTTTTCGCCTTTTTCAAGGGATCCTTCTTTCGCGCCGTCAAGTTCCTTGTGGTATTGCAAAACCATGTGTGCGCGATCCGAGATAAAGAGGCGGTTATCCAGACTGATTCCGCGTTTAACTAAGGCTTTAAGCTCGTCCATTAGGCCAATAATATCGACCACTAGACCATTCCCAATTACGCATTTACATTCTTCGCGAAGAATACCCGATGGCGTGAGGTGGAGCACATATTTCTGGTCGCCAACCTCCACGGTGTGTCCAGCATTGTTACCCCCTTGATAGCGTACCACCCAATCCGCATTCGCAGTGAGCACGTCAATGATTTTACCTTTGCCTTCGTCGCCCCACTGGGACCCAATCAATACTGTTTTGGACATCGTTTAATCCCTGCCTTTAACGTTTGAATCAAAAACTAAAAAAACCCCGCTTTCATAAGGGGGCTTATGAAGAAAGGAAGTTAAGGAAACGGGTGTGCCTCGTCAAGTATTCACGATGTTTAAGTCAT
>JAOZSZ010000026.1:0-1943 GCA_029939385.1 Pontiella sp.
CCCTTTATTGAGTTGTTGTTTCCACCAGGAACTTTTGCGCAACTCTTTTGCTTTTGCACGTTCGCGAGCCACATGCTTTGGGTTTTTATCGATCTCAATCCAATCAGACATACCTGAAATCTAGCTTTTCACCTTTGAAACGCAAACAAATACCGAGGTATCATCGTGTGTTATTTGAACACAAACAAAGTTATGTAGTCTTGAGAGGGGAGGTTCTATTATGAAAATGGGTTGTTTGATCGCCTTATTTGTAGCTGTAATTTTTTTGGTATATGCAGCAGAAGAGAGTGTGATGATAAAAAAAATAGTTAAACCTGACGCGGAGTGGAAAAAACAACTGACTTGTGAACAATACCGGGTAATCCGTAAGAAAGGAACAGAGCGGCCCTACTCAGGGGAATATTGGGATCACAAGGAGCGGGGGGTCTACGCATGCATCGGGTGTGGGGCTGATCTCTTTCTCTCCAATGCCAAATTTGATTCGGGGTGTGGTTGGCCAAGTTATTTTAAACCTGTGAACAAGAGGGCAATCACGGAACATCAAGATACAACTCTTGGTATACTTCGCACAGAAGTTGTCTGTAGCAAATGTGACGCACATCTTGGCCATGTCTTTTCTGATGGACCACCCCCAACAGGTCTGCGTTATTGTATTAACTCGGTTTCTATAAATTTTCGGAAGGAGCCGTCTCCTGCGGCAGAGAAAAATATGCTGAAGAAGAAAAGATAAGTTAGAGGATATAGCCTTTGATCGAAGGTAGAATATCGGATATCCCTCCTCTTCTAGCGGGCTTGTGCTAGTTCCTTCTGGATGACCATATGGATGTAAATTTAAGGTCGCTAGCTCTACTTATTTATATTTTCTATTCAGTTATTTTTAGCGATTGGTTTAAGGAGAGGGGTAAAAAGGTGCTCAAGCCCATTTGCCTTTATTACGTAGACGGTTTCGAGTTGGCGACCCAGCTTTCCGTTAGGGAATCCTTTTTGTTTGAACCAGATGACATAGGGTTCTGGCAAGTCGATCAGCAATCGTCCGGAATACTTCCCAAAAGGCATCTTTGTTTGGATTAGTTCTAGTAGTTGAGCGGGATCTGGAAAGAGTTCTTCGGCCATGAATTATTGATCTTTGGTCATTTGTTCTACGGTTTGTTCAGGGAGTCCAGCTTCGATAAAGCTAGCATCACGGTGCTCGCGTTCGTCGAGGCCGATACGGCAGAAAACTTCTGACCAGTTAGCGAATTCCATGCGATCAAGTACCACTTGTTGGTGCACTGGCTGTTCTTTCCATTGCGGGTTTTCTTCAACAAATTGGGCATAGATGTGCTCGGCGTGGTCTTCGAACTCGGCATTAAATATAAAGGCGCGACGCAGATTGAATAGAGCCATTGATCGCGTGAAAAGAATGTAAGTGATAACCACAAAAAAAGTTACCGGAGGAAGCAGATACCAAGGACGCTTCGTGCCATCTTCAATCATTTTTTCTTGAATGGCCTGTGCATGCCAATATTCATTATCCTGTGCGGCACGACTCCACTCCATAATTCCTATTAATTTTTGTATGGCTTGTCGATTGCGATAGCCGAACGTTAATTTTGAATACATACGTAGCTCCCACGCGCGGTAGGGAATGCTGGCTAATAATTCGATGAGCAGTGTTTTAGGGAGGTTAATGCCTTTCCCTGTTACTAGATCCATAGATGCAAAAAAGAATTTTGCGGCGCGGGTATAGGTGCAACGCGGCCGGTTAAGACTGGCTTGTTGTTCAGCTTTAAGATCGATTGTATTCATCCGCGTTTCTCCTGTTTGTTTTTAATAGAACTTTTTTAATACTATTAGAAATAGGAAAGGAATCAATTCTTATCTATATCTTTCATTAATCCTAATTCGGTTAGCATCAATGTATAGATTTGCTCGATGCTGGAAATATTTTCCGGAAGAGTTTG
>JAOZSZ010000026.1:2043-11079 GCA_029939385.1 Pontiella sp.
GTGGAGTCATAGAAAACTACATAATCCTTATTCCATTGGAGACCTAGTGCATGGATATCAGAAATCAGATCGTAGCTCTCGGTTAGGTTATGCATACCGTGATCGGTAAAGATGTACCAAGAGACTTCTTTATAGTTTTCTTCGGCGATATCGAGAAGAGAACGAATTTTACCGTCGTACCATTTCAGGAGTTTTCCAATATCTGGATGATTGTTTCCAACGTTATGCATGAGGGCATCAAGGCGGCCGAGAGAACAATAGGCAAAGTCTATCTTTTGGTTTTGAAGGTCGGACGTTAACTGTTTAAAGCGGATGTCATCAGTAACGTTGCTATCGTGCACGTAGTAGGGAATTCCCTTTTGCATCATGAGATCAAAAATGGTTTGGCCCCTAGGCAAGCCACCGGGCTCCCAAATACGCTTTTGTTCGGCATAATTAAAAAGCGGTAAATATTTAAAGGGGATGCCATGAACTTGGAAATAGCCTGTGAAGCCGCATGCTTTTTTGATCCATTTACTTATTTGGTTTCGTACTCGGCTGCGCCGAGAAAGGGCTTTTGGAAGGAATCGTAAATATTTTGTCCATTTATAGGGGCAGTGGTCGGGATCATAGTAAAATGATGACCAGAGTTTATGTTCATTAGGCGTTAGTCCAGAAATAATGGAAGGGTCGCACGCAGAAGAATAGCCCAAGATAGTTTTAAGGGGCTTGCTGTGTTTAATGAGCCCTTGAAGAAATTCGGGGTGGCGCTTTTTTACTTCCCAGCCAAAGGCATCAATAAAAAGGAACAGACTTATTTTTTCCTTTTTTGAATGCATTATGAAAATCTCTGTTGAAGTTTATAGAATCGAGCCATAGAGAGGCTTGGTTTATTTTGTAATAAAATTAGGATTGTATCGTAGAGTTGTTCGCGCGGATGTGTTGTAGAAAATTTATTATTCCATTTTAAATTTAGCGCAAGGTTTTTTGAGAAGGAGCCTTCGTGGGCGGAATATTGGTTTCGATACCATGGGAAAAAGAGCAAAAAGAGATCACGTACAGTTTTAAATTCCTCTTTAATATTGAAATGATTTAGCGATTGGAAATCGCCCCATTCTTTTAGCTGAATGGCTTTCAGGTAGCCCTCTATGATGAGGTCGCGATGAGGGCAGGCTTCAAGGTTTTGAATGCGGTCTTTTTTGATCCTATAGGAAAGAGCATATTTTTTTTCAGCGAGGAGGGCGCAGTCGCCAAAGGCGAGCCATACTTTGTGGATAAATTTAATAAAGCGAATATGTTCTTCTGGAGTCAATGGTTCAGGATCTTTTAGTCGTTGTTGGATATCAAGCAAAAGCTTGCCCCGATTGAGCAACAAGCGAGATCCTTCGGAAAGGGGAATGGCGGTGTGTGAATAGTTTGGCAAAGGATCAAGTATATTGGTATTCCCCCAGATGACTTTGTGCCCATATTTCATTTCATAGTTGAGGAGTGAAAACTCACACTTTCGCAAGCGTGAAGCTTGATAGGGGTAGAGATCGACTGGAAGATGGAGCTTCTCGCTTAATTGTTTTTCGAGAGCTTTAAACTTTTGGCGAATACGATGGGTTAGTTTGTTCACTATCACGATGAGATCATAATCATTAAAGGGACTTTGTGATCCGTCGAGATTGATGAATGGAGTTCCTTCCCCGCGCCCGTAGCTGCCGAGTAATATCCCTGCCGAAGCAAATGGCGATGTTGCACGGGTAATGCATTGGAGATCGGCATTGATTCGTGCGTCCAGTTCTGTGGAGCCTTTGAGCGTGTATGGGCTCATTTTCCGCCTGCCTTGATTCCTCGATACAACCCTGCATGGATTGTGATGCGATAGGCCATATTATAGGGGATGGTTCGGGCCTGTTGTTGACGGCATGCAAAGATGAAATCACGGACAATCTCTCGGCCACAAAGATAGAAACGCCATCCAAGGGTTGTGCTTTGGCCTTGGATTTTTGCAAAGGCATTACCTTGGCGGAACTTTTTACGAAATAAATTAGGTAAGGGGTAGTTGTGTGAGTGTTCAACTATGGATTCTGATACGAGTTGAATGCATGCACCAAAAGTGATGCAGGAAGTTGCCCAAAGTGTATCCTCAGCATAGCCCTGATTATGAAACTTGTGTTGGTTCCATAGCTTGCGATGGAAGGCGCATGCAACGGCGGAGAAAAATCCAGAAGAACAGGTGTTTGGATCAAAGGCGCGTTGGTAGTCGTAGTCGACGATAAATCGCGCATCGGAGGAGGCGACTTGTCGACTAAAAGTAGCGTCGGCGGTTTCTTTTAGAATGGGGTTCACAAGTTGGGCTAGCCAGTTTTCTGATAGGGGAACCGCGTCGGCATTCAAGAGGACAATAATTTGATGATTAGTGCGGGCAATCGCGGCGTTGAGGACTTTTCCTGGCGCATAGTTTTCGGGAGAGATTTTGGTGAGATGGTTGACATCGCAGTGTTGTTTTAGAAGTTCGAGAGAACCATCGGTTGAGCCTGAGTCGACTGCGAAAAGCTCGAAATCGGTGAAGGTTTGTTTTTTTAGCATTTCAAGTGCGGAATGGATGCGGGGCATCTCATTTTTTGACCGCATAATGATGGCTACTGAATGGGGCATCTGGTGTGGCCTATTCGAGAGGCGAAGGGCTTTTTTTGACCTGCAGCAAATTAGTCTTCATTTCCTGGGGTATCGTCTATTGCGAGAGCTTTGATGCATTTGACCAATAAGGTGAGTACACGAACCGGTTTAAGGAAAACATGTTCGGGGCGCATGCCTAAAGCTAAGAGCTTTTCGGAAAGATTATAGGAAATTGAGCCGGTGTAGATGATGTGGCGTTGGTTCGGATAACGCTCGCGGGCTTTTAGAATAAGATCCTCTCCGCTCATGCCCGGAAGGCGAAGATCGACGATGCAGACATCATAGGTATTGTTTTTCATTAGATCCAGCGCCTCTTCTGCGCTTTCGGCAGAGGATGCTTTAAAGCCATAATCCTCTAGAAAGGCGGTTAGGCTCATGCAAATAGCGGGCTCATCATCGATGGCTAGCACGCGTATGGTTGAAAAATCCTTCATCTATAATCGTCCCTTTTTAAAGGATTAACTTTATAATAATCTCGGAAGCAAACCCAAGTTTATATTTGTTCCTTTTCGATTCTGATGGGGGGATTTTTATTTCACCAACGCCTTTCTTTTTAGAATTAAAGTCGTAATCCCCATCTGGCTTGTCGACGTTCAAATGGGATTCGAATACTAAAACGTGCTCCTTCTCCAGGAGAGGACTCCACTTCCATTGTGCCGCCATGATTTTCGGTGATAATGAAGTATGAAACGGAAAGGCCCAGGCCTGTTCCATGACCCACTTCTTTGGTTGTGAAAAAAGGTTCAAAGGCTCGCTTGCGTGTTTCCGCATCCATACCCGGGCCGTTATCTTCAACTTCGATAAGGACCATGGTGCCTTCTTGCTTAAGACGTAGGGAGATTTTTGGATCAACCTCGGAGTTGATGTGTTTCGCCATGGCTTGAGCGCTATTGGATAGTAAGTTTAAGATCACTTGTTGGATCTGGCCGCCTTCGCAGGGGATGAGGCCTAAGGAGGGGTCATATTCCCGTTCGATCTGTATATGGCGGAAATCAAAACGTTTCTCTAGATTATAATTTTTGGAGGCGAGCTCAATGCTCCGTTCTAGAATGTCTTCTAGATTATTGGGTTCAAAGTGCGCTTCATCTTTGCGGCTGAAACTGAGCATATTGTCTACAATCTTAGCGGCACGACGCCCTGATTCATAAATAGAGTCCATCATTTTTAATAGATCTCGATCATACATATAGGTTTGGATGGCCTCGAGTGAGGTTCCTGCTTCTTTGGCCGCCGTCACGTTACGGTCGGTGGTCTGGGTGATACGATTTTTCATGACCTGTAGATTTTGCAGGATTCCGGCTAATGGATTATTGATCTCATGTGCCATTCCCGCGGCTAAACCTCCAACGGACATCATCTTTTCAGACTGCACCATCATCTCTTCAATACGAACGCGGTCGGTTACATCATCCACCCGGATTACTGCGCCATCGTCGCCATTCGTTGTGAGAGGATAGACCGTAACATTTGCAAAGCGTGGCTTGTTATCGATCATGCAGGGAATGCGCTCATCGTGTTGAAGCTCGTGGTTGGCCACTGCGTTGAGAACTCGAGCCATCTCTTCCCCAAGATTTGGAAAAACCTCTTCTAAAAGGGTTCCCTGTGCTTTGGCGGCAGAGGTTCCTGTGATGCGTTCAGCCTCGCGGTTCCACTGCATTACGCGACCTTCAGCATCTACACCTACTAAAATGGAGGGCATAGAATTAATAATATTGCTTAGCAGATTGCGGAGTTTGAGGAGTTCTTTTGTGGCCTGAAGGCGTTCGAGTTCGGCGGCGGTTCGTCCTGCAAAAACTTGCATAACGGATGTGGCAAAATCGAGTTGTTCAACCGGCGTTTTATACATTGCCACCATCATACCCAAGGGTTGCTCTTCTGAGTTGAGTAAGGGGATTCCAATATAGCTTTCGATTTCTTGAATTTGAAGAATTTCAGTTTCTGGAAACTTTTCTTGAACATTTGAAATAAAGCGGCAGGCATCTCCTGCGAGGACTTGTTCGCACGGGGTATTTAAAAGAGCATAATCAAAGTTTTCGGTAACGTTATCTTTGTCTGCGACCGCGATGGTATGCATGGTTTCATGTGTATCGTCGTTAAATTCACTGATATAAGCAAAATCGGCGCCGATCGATTTTGCTAATTGGCCGACCATGGAGTTAAAGAATTGACGGCCGACCGAAGAAACTCCCTCGACAATATTGCGGATATTATCTTCAAGTAATACGCGCTCTGTCACATCGTCCACTCGGATTACTGCGCCTTTGGCGTCGTTATCGAGCAGGGGATAGACGGTAATATCATTGTAGCGAGTATGATTATTTTCGGATACCGAGATGCGTTCTTCCTTTTGTGGCGTACGTTCGCGGATGGCGCGTTCGACCTTAACCATTTCTTTGGCGAGTTGAGGGTATACTTCCGCGAGAGGGTTCCCCATTGCATCCACGCCTTTTACTTTTGTGGATTGTTCTGCCTTGCGGTTCCACTGAGTTATACAACCGTCTAGATCGACCCCAACCAAGATAGAGGGCATGGAGTTGATGACGTTATTGAGCATGGCTCTAAGTTGCCGGAGTTCTTCTCGGGCTTGTTTGCGTATAGTGATATCCCACGAGGTTCCAAATGTGCCGACGATGGCCCCTTTTTCATCATAGCGGGGGACCTTCGTAGTGAGATACCATCGGTCGCCGTCGGAGGTCGAGGCCTTCTCTTCTTTTTGTAAGGGCTTTTCGGTACGCATTACTTCGCGTTCATCTTCGAGCTTTTGACGGGCCTGCGATTCGGGCAAGAAATCGAAGTCGGTCTTCCCGATTAGTTCGTTGGGCATAAGATGAACTTCATTGGCTTTAGCGGTATTGACTTCGATAAAGCGGCCGTCCTGATCTTTAAAATAAATTAAATCAGGAGCATGTTCCATGAAAGAACGGAACAGGTTGCGCTCGAAGATTAGCTGTTTTTCAATGACTCGGCGGCGGGTGATATCTCGGCCAATACCTCGATAACCTTGAATATTCCACTCCTTGTCGTAGAAGGGAACTCCGCTAGTTTCTAGCACAACTATACGCCCATCCTTGTGCTGATTAATGTTAACTAGCGAATGAATAGGAGCGCCTTGTTCAATAATATTGGCAAAAAAGGTCTCCATGGAGGCGGCCTCTTTTGGCGGCATGAGGCTAAAACAGGTCTTTCCTATCAATTCCTGGGGAGAGAAGCCGAGTAAGTTCATGACCCTCGGGCTGGTATAGGTATATTTTCCTTGAGTATCGATCTCCCAGATCCAGTCAGATGTGGTTTCAACGAGATTACGAAAACGTTCTTCACTCTTCTTAAGCGCAGCTTCGGATTCGATCCGTTCAGTGATGTCGCGAGAGATCCCGCGGAATCCTGCAAGATTTCCAGTATTATCGGCAAAGGCTCGTCCACTCATTTCAAGGAAAACTTGATGGCCATTTTTGTGAGTATGTGTATTGATTTGGCAGTTAATAAGGGTCGTTGCGGTGGCTTTACGAAGGGCCTGTAAATTTTTTGAGGTATCCGACGGGATCATAAGAGAGAAGGCACTTTTTCCAATAATTTTTTCTGGAGAGAATCCGAGGATCTCCTCTATGCGTGGGCTAACGTAGGTATAGTTTCCGAGCTGATCCATTTCCCAAATGATATCGCTTGATGATTCCACGAGACCTCGGAAACGTTCTTCGCTTTCGCCCAGTGCTCGTGCGGCTTGTTGATGGCTATGTCGGATACGGCCCAATTCATGGGTGCGATGGGTGATCTGTTTTTTTAAAATTCGGTTCCAGATCGTAACCAACCCGCCGGCTAATAGTGTAATCAATAGGCAAATAACAATGACCTTGACCAAGGTTTTTTCTTCAATGGGCATCCATCTCCGGTGGATTTCAAAGCGCTGAAAATCAGTAATAGAAAGGAGTGTCTTGTCGAGAATGGATCCCAAAAGAGGAAGGTCAGTACTGGAAGCGAGACAAAGCTTCCATGCGTAGTCCAGATGGCCAACAATTCCAATATCGGAGAAGCCACGTTGTTGGATATAATGAGTTGCAACCCCCTTGTCGGTAATCATGGCATCGACTTGCATTCGGGACACTTGGTGAAATCCCGCCGCTGCGTTGCTGACAGCAACGAGGTGGTGATTGGGGTACAAGCCGTGGACATACTCATAGGTTGCTGAACCATCTACTATGGCGATGGAAATACCCTCTAGATCTTCGAGTAAATAGGTCTTTGAGGCCCCCGTACGCATTAGAATCACATTATCGACGCTATAGTATGGGTCGGTAAAGTGCAGGAATTCTTGCCGTTTAGGATTGTTCTGAATAGAGCCAACGAGATCTATTTCCCCCTCTTTTAGCCCTTCAAAAATGGCATTCCAATTATCATATTGAACAAGTGAAAATTCCACTCCAAGCCTTTTTTCAATCAGATGAATATAGTCGGCGGTAATCCCTTGGTTGTTCCCATTTTTATCGATGTAATCGAATGGAGGGGCATCGGGTATAGGGGCATAACGAATAGAATAGCGATGTTCTTGCAGCCATTGCTTCTCTTCGATGGTCAGCCCAATCTCATGTCCTTTGATCTGGGTTTTAATATATAGCGAGGCATAAACGACGACTCCCGCTATAAACATAAGCAACAATGCTGTTTTTATTTTTGTTTTCATACCATCAAATCGATCAGGCGAGTGACCGATAAACTCCCATAACATTGCGGGCGGTGTTCCGCCAATTAAAGGTTAAAGCATATTCCATGCCTCGAATCCTCATTTCGGCATTATCGCCTGCCGAAAGGGTGGTTTCTAGGCATTGGAAAATGGCCTCTGTTTGCAGAGGATCAAATGTAGGAAGAAGATCTCCGGCAATCTCTTTCATAGAGGAGGTTCCCGAACAGGCCACCGGTGCGCCGCACGCAAGCGCTTCTAGAATGGGAAGGCCAAAGCCCTCAAAAAGGGATGGATAAATCATGAGATCACATCCGCTGTAGAGCAGAGGTAATGATTCAAGAGGAACAAAGCCAAGAAAGTGAATATCCGTTTTAACCGGGCTTTCTGCGGCACGTGCTCGGATAAGATTTGCACCATTCCAATCTGCCCCAGCAAAGACTAATTGGTGCGCACTATCATTTTCTTTTTTAAACCGTTCGAACGCTTCGATTAACCGAATATGATTTTTTGCCGGATGCTCCAACCTTGAAACATAGACGAAGAAAGGATTTTTCAACCCATGAACCTTCATCAGGCGCTCTTGAGCTTCATTCTTTTGGATGGGGCGAAAAAGGGAATGATTGATCCCCGAATAGATTACGGAAATCTTTTTCTCGGGATAGCCCGTCCATCGAACAATATCATTTTTCGTATATTGGCTCACCGCAATCACATGATCTGCATTACGGATCATTGAGGGCACCACCTTGTGGTTGAAGAGCATTCGCGCTCGGTCATACTTTGCCTCGATGGAGAAGGTTGCCAAGTCATGTACCGTTGCCACAACCTTGGTCCGTTTTAGCAAAGGGATGCGGCGGTAGCTCGGGATATGCAACACATCGTATTTCTTTTGGGGGAGGCCTAGATTATGCCATGCAAGATTGGTGAGCGGTTGATTGATGAATGAAGGATAGAGCGTTTTTTCAAAGTTGGGATGGGTAAGCGGAATCAAATCCGCCTCGTTTCGTGCCATTAAAATTTTATAGGTGTTTTCGGTATCTTCCAATTGAAGGCCACGAATGAGCTCTCGGATATATGTTGCCACGCCCGATACTCCCCCCTGCATCACAAATGTTGAAAATCCAATTTTCATAAGCTCATATGATCATAAAGGTAAAATGCCCAAGAGCAAAATAATTAAACTTGGATCATACGATGGGATCTGAGCTTAATTTGATTGAACCGCTCTCCGAAAATAGAGAGGCTAGGGGCATGTCTGAATCCTATAAATATCTATTTGGCCCCGTACCCTCGCGGCGGCTCGGCCGGTCGTTGGGAGTAGATGTGATTCCCTTCAAAACGTGTACAATGAATTGTTGCTTCTGTCAGCTAGGGAACTCGGCTGGTGCGCTGAGTGAGCGATTGGAATATGTGCCGATATGCGATGTGCTTACGGAGTTGGATCAATGGAAGCAACGGAACGGACAGGCCGATCACATCACGCTGGCCGGCTCCGGAGAACCAACGCTACATATGGAATTTGGGAAGGTGTTAGAGTGGGTGAAGCGAAATACAAATATTCCATCCGTACTCTTAACCAATGGATCGTTACTCCATTTTCCAGAAGTTCGTTCCGCCGCGGCGTTGGCCGATAAGGTTAAGGTAACGCTGAGCGCGTGGGATGAACCAAGTTTTAAGAAGATTCACCACCCCGCGCTGGGAGTAAGCTTTGATCTGCT
>JAOZSZ010000202.1 GCA_029939385.1 Pontiella sp.
AGAAAATCAACATTCCCATGGCTTTATTTTCTGTGGGCTACAACCGGTTTCGGGGGCAACCCGACTTTAATCCGGTTTTTCGGAAACATTTAAAAATCCTAGCTGAAAAAAGTGTCTACATTGGACTAAGAAATTCGGGTAGCATCCGAGCGATAAAAGCCTACCTACCAGAAGAGCTACAGGGGAAAATCCGTTACCAACCTTGCCCGACTACCCTATGCCGCCATCTCTATCCCTCCCTCTGTAAGGAGGAAAAGACGAAACAGGAAAAGCCCTTGATTGCGTTGAATTGCGCCTTCGACCGAATTGACCTACGGCTGGGAAATCGTACGGATACCGTACTTTCGAATCTCGCCATGACGATGAAGGAACTATCGAGTTCATTTTCGATTGCCTATTATGCCCATGCTAAAAGTGACCACCAAATGCTGCCCTATCTAGAGAAAGCTAGAGTCCCTTACAAACTGGAAAATCTGTTCCATATTCATCCACGCGAAGTGGTGAAAGCCTATTCACGCCCAGACTTGGTCATCGGGATGCGAGGTCATGCCCAGATGATCCCTTTCGGGTGCGGAACCCCAATCCTTTCGCTGGTGTCTCATGATAAGATTCAATGGTTTCTCGATGATATCGAACGACCTAACTGGGGCATTGAGATGCTGGCACCAAACTTCAAGGATCACTTGCTACAATCTGCAAAAGAGATCCTAGGAAACGCGTCGACCGTGCAGAATGAGATTAGGGCTATCCAGTCCGATTTGCTGAACACCACTCGAATAAATGTGGCCGATTTTATTTCAACCCTCTAGCAACCGAACCAACGTTCCTGCGAGTATCGCCCCAACCTGCTCATTGAAGGCATAATGGGAGGGATCAGCAGCAGAAATATTCGCGGCCGTTAAAGCGGATAGCTCTTCCGGGCGTGTTAACATCACAGCCGCACCATCCTTATCGAGATTAAGCACGTAGGCGGCGTCCTCTACCCAACGAATAATCCCTACAGGGCGCTTAAGGATCAAGGCGTTTATGAGGGCGGTAGAAAAATATCCGATGACATGGCTACATTCCTGAATGGCTTCGTTGATGTTCTTTTCGGAGGGATACACTCGAAGTTCTGAAGATTGAAAGTTTTCGAGATACCACTGCCGATCCTCGCGCGGATGGGGTTTCACAGCAACTGGGAGCGGAGAGGCTTCGATGATCTCGCGAATATGCTTTTTCTTAGCGCTCAGCCCGCCTTCAAGCACATGGTCTTCAAACAAGGGCTGAGAAATCAAAAGCAACTGCTGTTCCGGCGTTCTCGGTTCTATGGCATATGCTTGTTCAAACTGGAGAGCACCCATCGGAATCAATTGGTCCTCGCGATAGCCCTCCTTTTCCGCGAAGAATTCACGATCGCGTTCGCCAATGATACAGGCAAGATCGGCCGTGGTTTCTTGGCGGTGGTTGTAGTAGTAGTCATTCGGATTGAGTAGCAAGCGCAACTGGAAGGGCAACGACTTGAACCACGCCCTCACTCCGACATGAATCAGGGTTGCATCATACAGGCGGAACGTTCGGATAATTTTCAAGAACTCGGTGCAGGCCCGTTTCAAGGCATTCTTAGTCTCCACGCCTTCGAGTTTTGCGATAATCCCGTGTTGGATATGCAAGCTCGGAATCCCGAGGTGCCTTGCGGCATGGAGCAATGCCCGATCTTGCACCCAGCCCTTGTCGAACACAACCACGCAGTCAGGCCGCAACTTCTTCAACGCTTTTACGAAGGAGAATGTATTCAAGGAGTGGAGATCGACCGTTTCGATTCTCTTGTCCGTGAGGTCGGGGCAATCTTCCCAACCATAAATAGCCTTTTCTGTATGGAGAAAGACGATTTTAAATTGTCCGGCCAACGGCTCAAACAACGGCAGGGCAAAGTGACCAAAATAGCGCCACGAAGGGAAGAACACTACGATCCGCTTCATTCCCTCCCTCCTTCCCCGCTTGACTTCCAAAACATTGGAAGCCCGGCCACCAGTAGTGAAACCACCGTCAAAATCCCCAAGGATACCAAGATGGCATCGGGCGTTTGGGCGAACATGAAGGCCGCACCAATGTAAACCAAGGCCGCAAGTGGAATGATTAAAACAACTGAAAAGCGATGCTGTGCCAAGGCATAACGCATCACGCTACTCAACAGCGCCACGGGCACCATTACCCAGGAAACTAACCTGAACCACCGAACCAGCTCATCCGATGGCTCCACTATATTGAAGATTAACTGCGGCAGCAAACGGGCGAATAGGGTGAACCCTATGGCCGTTGCCACCGAGCAGGCAAGGGATGCAAGTAAGGTTTTTGCAAGCAATCGGCGCTGTTGCGATGTCCCCCGTCCTTGCGCCACCACCTTCGGGAACATGGCGCCCACCAACGCTTGCGGCACAAACAAAACAAGATGCCCCAGCGTGGCTGCATAGGCAAAGTCCCCGGCTGACTCAGGAAACAGATGTTTCACCAACACCACGTCGCCAGTCATCAGAATAGAGTATCCCAGCATGATGATGAAGCTTCCGGGCAGATATTGCTTCATGGAAGGCAAGGCCTTGTCCGTTGGCGTTGCCCCTTTAAGGCAAAAAATCAGGATCACCGCTCCATATAGGATGGTGGCATAGAATCCAAGGCCATGCCCCAACAGCCCCCAGCCGGCAAACGGAGAGATGGCCACCACAAGGAATGCCCCCACCAAAAACCGAACCACGGCACCGATAACCGTTCCCCAGCACCATCCGTCGAATCGTTGCACACCGATTAAAGCTCCATTCACGACTGGCCGACAGAAAAGTCCGCTGAGAATGATGCCAAATATATAGACTGGAGCGGTGCGCTCTAGATGAAGAAAGCTGGCAATGGGGTTGGGGAATAGAAAGCAAGCCAGCGAGAAAAGAGAACCTACTGCTGCTAGACGCCACCCCCAATAGAGCACCAAACGAGGCACATCACCGGAACGATCGTCTTTGATTAGCAAACGGGTATAGCGACTGATGGCGGCCGAAAAAACACCCAAAGGGAAGGCCAGCACATTGAATATCCCTAGCAGCGAAATCAGCAAGGCGAACTCATCCGACTGCAACCTGCGCCCCATGAACATTTGAAATAGCAAGTTGAAGACCTGAGCCGTTGCCATGCCGACAAAGAGCACCGAGCTGTCCTTCAACAGGCCATCCGTATTAAAAAACCTGACGAGAGGCT
>JAOZSZ010000203.1 GCA_029939385.1 Pontiella sp.
TCGGCCTTTTTTACCAACATTGAACGGCCTTTCAGTAACTCGGCGTGTTCCTGTAGTTCAGCCGGAAAGTCGGAGACATCGGTAGATATCATGTGGTTTTGGACGACATCACCTGTGCGATCAAACCAAAACTTGGAGATCATATTAAGCACTTGCCCCTTATTTGGAATGCCGTTTGGCATAATGCAATCAAAGGCAGAAATACGGTCAGAGGCGATGAAAAGGTACTGGTCTCCAAGGTCATAGACTTCACGAACTTTTCCCGATTTAAATTTTTCAATGCCGGGGAGCTCAATTTGGGTTACTGCTGGGGTCATGGGGGCATCCTTAAGTTAAAGATCTTAAAAAAAAGCACTCTACGAAATGGCACCATTTTAGGCAACCATCCAATATTCTAATCATTCATTAATTCAGGCTTCACAACACCATATCTTCGAGCGAAAGGCGGTTTATATTTTCGAGGGAGTCCGTTATGGCATCCGCCTTAGAAAGATATTCGCGGTCATAACTATTGGTCACTGCAAGCACTTTTAACCCGGCCCCTTTTGCAGAAAGAATTCCCGATGGAGTATCTTCAATCGCCACAACGCGGGAGGGATCATCTAATCCAAGTTTTTGAAGAGTAAGTTTGTAGGGAGCCGGGTCGGGTTTGCTTTTTTTTGTATCTTCGGCCGTGATGATTTCGCAGAAAGCATTTTCGATTCCAAGGTTTTTTATAATGGGAAGGATATCGGTCCTGAGTGCACCACTACAAAGAGCGACGGGTAGTTTGCGCGGAATGCTGTTGATCAGTTCAACCGCGCCGGGTAATGGAGTGGCTTCGCCGTCATGGATGAGTTGCTGGAAGATTTCTGCTTTCTTATTAATGAGGTGTTTAAGATCGCTTGTTCCAAGCTTTTCTCCTTTGGCTTTAAAAGCTCCCTTGAAGGTATCGCGATCATCGAATCCAATATAGGTCTCGCAATATTCTTCCCAAGTGAATCCTTTTTCGAGCGGCTCCAGTATAGTTTGGAATGCACGAAAATGCATAGATTCGCTATCTACGATAATTCCATCAAAATCAAATATTATGGCATTAAGCATTAAAATATCTCCACGAATTAAAGGGATAGGTAATCATAGCCTTGGGCTATATAGCAAGGCATCGCTCTTCGTTTTCCCGTAAATGGAATGAGAATTAATGCTCGCCAAATAAACGGACGTTGCATTGGATCGCTTTGCCTGTTCGTTTTAATTTTCTTGATCGACCGATAAAAGGATTAGAGCTTGATTAAAAAAGCGTCGTAAAATGTTCCAGCCATTGGGACTTTTTTGCTACGTTTCCAGCCTTTGAACTATAGAAAGGATTTTAAGATGAATAAGGCTGAATTGATCGTGGCATTAGATGTGCCGAATGCAGAGGCAATGGAGGCAAAACTGCAGGAATTGCCTGATTTTATTGAATGGTACAAGGTGGGCTTGGAAATTTTCTGTGCCGAGGGTCCCGCGGCGCTCGAACCCCTGAAAAAGCGTGAAAAGAAAATCTTTCTCGATCTCAAGTTGCACGATATTCCGCGAACGGTTGGTCATGCCGTAAAAACGGCCGCCGCTCATGGGGTTAATTTAATGACGGTCCACGCTGTGGGGGGACGAGCGATGCTTGAAGAGGCTGTAAAGGCGGCTGCGGAATGTGACAATCCTCCAAAATTAGTTGCTGTCACGACCCTGACCAGCCTGAGTCAGGATGATTTCAAAGACCTTGGGATTAAGCGCACGGTTTCTGAGCAAGCGCTAGAACTGGGACGGCTGGCGATTTCCGCTGGGATTGATGGACTGGTGACGAGCGCGCACGAGGCGAAGGTATTACGTGCTGAGTTTCCTAATGCTATTTTGGTAACTCCAGGTATTCGTATGCCGGACGGCGATGTGGGTGATCAAAAGCGAGTTGCCACTCCATCGTTTGCGGTGGAACAGGGGGCCACGCATTTGGTGATAGGTCGTCCGATTGTTCAGGCAGACGATCCGGTTGCCGTAGCCACCGCAATGTTAAACGATATGAATAAATAAATTTTTAATTTGGATTCCTGAATATCGATTGGTGGGGTTAGGAACGTCTGTTTATAAATAGGAATTCAACACTCTAAATAGAGGAAGCAAAATGAGTAAACCAAAGGTTTTAATTGTTACGGGATATGGGGTGAACTGTGAGGCAGAGTCTGAGTATGCTTGGAAACTGGCGGGTGCGGAGCCCAAACGGGTACATTTAAACGATTTGCTGGATCATCCGGATCAACTCGAAGCGTTTCAAATAATAATGTTTATTGGCGGCTTTTCCTATGGAGACCATATGACAAGTGGCCATGTTTTTGCTCTTCGCATAAAGCACCATATGCAGGCACAACTACAAAAATTTATTGATGATGGAAAGTTAATCTTGGGCGTCTGTAATGGGTTTCAAGTTATGACCAAAATGGGGCTTTTGCCCGGGTTAAAGGGTGAATATTTTGAGCCGAAAGTTTCACTTATGCAAAATGACTGTGGAACCTTTCAAAATTTTTGGTGTGATATTCGTTTTGAAGCCGATTCTCCATGTGTGTTTACCAAAGGACTGGGAACTATTCCGCTTCCCATTCGCCATGGTGAGGGAAAGATCTTCACGCTTGATTCTGAGTGGGTTGAAATGCTGGAAGCGCAAGGATGTGCCGCCGCTCGCTACGTTGATACCGATAATAATCCAACTCAGGAATTTCCAGCGAATCCAAATGGTTCGCTTAATGCCATTGCGGGGTTATGCGATCCGACGGGTCGAATTTTTGGTATGATGCCACATCCGGAAGCCTATCTCTTCTCTGAGAATCATCCGAACTGGGATAAGCAAAAACTTGCGAACGAGTTGCCAGAACAAGGATTGGGTTTGAAGTTATTCACTAACGCCGTGAATTTTATTAATTCGGAATCGTAGTTCGTAATAAGCTGGTGTTGCCATCAAGGGTGTAGGCGGATAAGCCTGCGGGAACTAGAATAGAAGTTCCCGCCGGCGCAACAAGAGATTGATCTCTCCATGAAAGAGTCGCTTCTCCTGTGGCCACAAATAGCGCATGAAAGGTTTTTCCAGACATGGGAACTTCAACAGGAGCCGTTAAGGTTAGTTTCTCTAGTCGGAAATACTCACACTTTAAAACTTCAATGCATTGGAAGGTATCGGTATCAACCAATAGGGTTGGCTCTACAAGAG
>JAOZSZ010000027.1:0-3342 GCA_029939385.1 Pontiella sp.
CCGGCCTACAGCTATGCCCACGTCGAGCGCACCTTCTCCGAATTTATGCTGTCCGGTTTTGGAGTCCAAGGCGGCATGGTCGGCACCGGTGATTATAGCCCCGATCTCTTTAGTACTTCCCATGCAGGAAATAAAATTGCCACCTGCCAAGATTGCCACTTCCGAGACATTGATAATGCCCAGGCGGCGAAAGGGGGCGTTCTTCGTCCAGATGAATCAACAGAACATCCACTCAGCGGCGTTCCTGAACATCGAATGATCGGCGGCAACCTATGGGTCCCCTATCTTCTAGCGAGTATCGTCTCTTCGTCGCCCAACTACGATGCCACCAACGAAGCATTACTTAAACAAGGTCCCGAAGCCCTGACCCTCGATTTTTCTCAAGGAGCGTCACTTGATCCTATTCTATTACTTGAAACTCGAGCACTTTCCGCCCAAATGCTACAGAGCTCTATCTCGATGAACACCGTTAATTACAACTTGGGCAATAGCGAGTTTACCCTTCGATTACAAAATCATACTGGACATAAGCTGATCTCCGGCTATCCAGAAGGACGGCGTATGTTCCTCAACGTCAAAGCCTATGTCGGTGACCAATTGATCTACGAAATCAATCCCTACGACGATGCCATCGGCACGCTCAAAGGCCTGTCTGAGGATTATTCGCAAAGCAGCCCCACACTGGAGAGTTGGGAGAAATATGTCGATGAATTGGTCTATGAGGTCCATCAATCCAGCTCGCTGCTGGGTGTGAACGAAACCTTCCATATGGCGCTGGCGACCCAGCGGTATAAAGACAACCGCATTCTTCCCCGAGGCTTCCGCGTGACGGAGGCGACGACACGCCTATGCGAACCTGTTTGGCATGGCATCTCTGACACCAACTATCATTCGGGAAATAACTACTACACCCAAGCCGAATATGAGGGGGGCTACGACGAGGTCACCGTTATACTTCCGGCCGGAACGGAACAGATTGAAGCCGCTTTATACTACCAAAGCACCAGTCGAGAGTTTATTGAATTTCTACGTGACGAAATCAACGGAACCGGAAACACGACACTGACCGGAATGGGTGCAGGCGGCAATCCTGCCTACATCGCACAGACCGATGACTTCTTCAGCGGCATGGCCGCGTGGGGTGACACCATCTGGCAACTGTGGGAGCATAATAAAGACGTCCCCGGCGCGGCGCCGGTGCTCATGACCAATACCCTCGTGAAACTCGATGTATCGGACAGTGATCACGATGGTATCCCTGCTTACTGGGAAGAACTCTATTTTGGTGGATCTACCAATGCCGTGGCCTCCGAAGACTCCGATCAAGACGGACCAGACAACCTAAGCGAGTATATTGCTTACACGAACCCAATGGATAGCAACTCGGTCTTTATGTTTACCGCTGAATTCAATCCAACGGGAAATCTTACCGCCGTAATTGCGGAATTTGACTCCCTCTACTCTCGCAATTATGCCCTCGAGGAAACCAGCAATCTCACTCAATCTTCATTATGGAGTAACGTGACCGGAAATGTGCGAGGAATTGATTCTAAAATGAATCTCATTTCCACCAACTCTGCAGAAACCGGAATGTATCGTATAAAGGCGAAGTTACCGGGAACACCCTAAAGAATTTATCCCCCTTCTTTAGTTCTACGGGAACCCATCTCTTTCAATAATTTAATGCGCCCAAAATGCGCCCCATTTCGTTAAAGGGTTCAATTTTTCGCATTACTGCAATATAAGAAGCCTCTTCAAGGGAAACACTTAAGACTATTTTCCCTCCATAACATTTATAAATCCCGCCTTTTCGGAGGGTTGCACCCCTTTTATTCGTATCTATTAAAACTGGCATGAGTGTTGCTTTATTATTACGCGATACATTGTGCAAATTACGTAAAACCATGAAAAAAATAGATACAATCGATAAATTGAGCGCTGACCAAAGATTCTTTCGATGGTTTTCTATTCGCTTGAAGCCATCTTCCTCGAAAAGAAATCGTTCCGGAGCGACATTAATTGAAGCGATTCTTGCAGTGACTATTTTTGCCGCTTTCATGACCGGCACTTCAAAAGTATTAGTTTCGCAGAAGAAAGTACTCGATATGGCCCGCGACCATTACACCGCGGCCAACCTTGCAAAGAACCGCATGGAGTTATTGCGTACATTTGATTTTAACCAAATCCCCGCACTCAACGAAACGGCTATAAGAATCGATAACAATGGTATTCCCTCAACAGAGGGTCATTTTATCCGCACAACAACCATCAATACCATCACCACGAATCTATACGAAATGGCGATAACGGTGAAAATCCAAAATCGAAAAACACTAGCATTTGATACCGCGGAACAAACCATCAATACTTACGTGGCAAAACATTTATGAAAGGAATGAAGACAACAAAAACCAAACAGGGATTTACGCTTCTTGAAGCCATCGCAGCCATCACCATTACGGTTCTCGCGCTCGGGTTGGCTATGAGTGGATTTATGTTTGTGCTTAAGAATACGAATGAGAGTGATGTACAAAGCGAGCTAGACATTGATGTCCAGTTGGCTATGGAGCGGTTGAAACTAGATCTGCGACTCTCTTCGCTAGATGAAATCTTTTATCACCCCGCCGGCCCCGGCCCCTACACGGCCATTAGCTTTCCACTTGCCCAAGATGATGATGGAGATGGACTTTTTGAACTCGAGACAGATGGCTCAATTATCTGGGATAAAACCGTGATCTATCACATTTGGCCTGCAAGTCCCCATCAGCTAAGGGTAACCACATTTAGCAATAGAGACAACACTCTCAACGATACCGCCCGACAGCTACAACTAGACCTTGTTGTGACAGAGGGCGATGGATTATCACCGTCTATTCCAAACAACAATAACGCCTCAAGTCGCACCCTTTTTGAGAATCTACTCGACTGGACGATCCGCCCCAACCAAAGCATCTACGATGCCTATTCCGATATTTCAGAACGAGAAACCGTTAGTCTTGGATTTGCCATGATTGATGATGGAGCACACACCTTCGAATTTAAAGTAGCCGGAAAGAATCCTTTATCTACGGGCTATAAAATTGGTCTAGACCAATTAGAGGTTTCTCCCTCCCACAGCGCACGCGAAGCCGAAGCCCAATCGGTGACGGTGCAATCGGGAGCCTCCGCAGTTTCACAGTATATGGGAAACGGCTCATGGAAAGGAAACCACCAGCTCTATTTTCCAGCAACCACAGCAGGAGATTCATTTACCCTGACGATGGGAAATGACTGCTGGGAAGAGACCAACTTTGGAGCCTTGGGCTATGTCATGGAAAACACGGAGATCAAATTTGATGAAAC
>JAOZSZ010000027.1:3442-10967 GCA_029939385.1 Pontiella sp.
TACGGTCTGGGCCGAAGGAGAGCCATGGAAACCCGTTAAATTTGGAGCCTTTGGAATATTCCCAAAATCACCTATCATGACGAATGGGACGACAGCAACTTCTGCCTGGGTTGACCTAGATATCAACAAAACCAATAACTATATTGTTGTGTTCACGATCGCAAACAATTCAGCAGATTGTTATCCAATGGCGTGGAAAAGCCAGCGCATATCTGATGATGATTGCCTAATTATTGGAAGCGGAACAACCAACATGATTTTTGCGCTAAAGTCCATAGCGGTTACCTATCCCGAAAATGGAACCTATACCTCTCAA
Organism: Pontiella sp.; assembly: GCA_029939385.1. Taxonomy (GTDB): domain Bacteria; phylum Verrucomicrobiota; class Kiritimatiellia; order Kiritimatiellales; family Pontiellaceae; genus Pontiella. Next base: position 3,759 of record JAOZSZ010000027.1, read on the forward strand.
ATTTTTGATACTCGCCTTTCCAACCCATCGTATGGAGATATTCAATACCATGCGGACATTCCTTATGGAACGGCATTAACAACCAAAATACGGAGCGGAGATCAATCCGATCTCTCCGATGCAAGCGATTGGAGTACTATTTTAGCCTCTTCCGTAAATCCACGTTTAGCCGGCACTTCCTATAAACGCTATGTCCAATTCCAAGTTCAAATGGAATCCAGCAGCAACGGCCTCTCCACCCCCCAACTCAAGGATCTTACCCTCGACTGGACGGGCGAGATGCAACTAGTGAACATTAGCGGAACCATCACGAAAGGTCCCGAATACGGAATTTTTAATGTACTGGTTGATGGTATGCCGCTGCAATCGGCTCTATCCATTGATCTAATGATCTACAAAGATATCTATAGCTTAAACAAGGCAACAAAACGGATTACATCATCTTTGGTGTCGGATATCCGCCCACGCAATACCGGAAAATAAATATAAGGAGAAGGCCATGAAAACAAAAATTGGACCGGAAAATAAATACGGATTCTCACTGCTTACAGTGCTATTCTTTATGGCGGCAATTTCAACATTTCTAGCCATGCTAATACACTCCTCTTCACAGCGAGCTTATACTGCATCCCGACTAACCGACCAAATCAAAGCCACGGCTATGGCAGAAGCCGGTTGCGAATATGGCTATGCCATTCTTTCAACCGATTGGGAGTCCCGATACGATCCGTCCGCCTTTAGTAGTCAATCGAGTTCTACACCATCATCTTCTAGTTCGGCTCACCAGATCAGCACAACACAACAATCCGCTAGCTATGAGGTTTCAGTTGAACCGGTCGGATCACTTGCGGCCATTGTAGCCTCTACAGGAACGTGTGGTTCCGCTTCAGCGGTATCGATTATCAGCGTACAGAATCTTGTTGAGAATGCCCCCCCAGATCCCGTTCTTGATGCAGAAGCTTTTAGCTATGCGATTTTATGTGGTGGCGAATTCGACTTCAGCGGCTGCGGAACCATCTCTGCCCCAGAAGGTGCGCTATTCCACGCTAATGGAGAAATGTTCCTACGGGGAAATACGGATGCGCTTATTAACCTTTCATCTTCATCCTTAATCCAAATCAACAACAATGTAACCATCGGCGGCGACGTCACGGCGGATGACTTCGGCCGGACAAAATGGAACAAAGTCACCGTATCGGGCACAAAGACCCAAGCCATAGTGGATCCGATAGAAATTCCAGATATTGATCTAACGGCCTACTACAACTGGGCGTTGGAGCACAACGAAGTCTACAACGGATTCACCACCACCACGGACATCAATCCTGATGGAGGTATTCTTTGGGTAGAAGGCGATGTTCATATCTCTGCTCACGCAGTAGTTAATGGATCTATCATTGCCACGGGCGATATTAATATGTCTGGAGCGATCGACATCAACCCAACCACCTGCGCCTTTGGCCTTGTTTCGCGCGATGGTGACATCCAAATCACCTCCAGCGGCACCATCAATGGACTAATCTACGCTAAGACTGGGGGTCTTGACCATACGGCCAACGGAGAGATTGTTGGACAGATCATTGTGAACGGAGATATTAAGAAAGCTGGAAACTCCGATATTATGGCTGGCTATGCCCAAAGCCTCCCCTCTCCTCCTGGGGTGAGTCCCATCATGCCTTACATTAGTATCACGGCATGGCAAAAATAGATTTCTAGGTTTCCTCCCAAACCTAAAAAACAACACACGGCCTAGTTCGTCCTCCCACGAACTGGGCCGTGTTCTTTTCTATAACAAGATCGCATTTCTTACACAAAAATTATTAAACACACCAATGAGAGAGTCATTGCTGGAATTAACGTTGTCCTCATTATTAATTCGACCACAGGGTCAGAAAAACTGCGATAAGATCTTGCGGGTCCATTTTTTGAGTAAGAGCTGGGGATATTCCGGAGTATAATTAAATTTATAAGATAGAGTGAAGAGAGCCTTTTGCTGAGAGGGAAATTATTAATGACATCCGTAGCGGCCTTATGCTCACCCAACAAAGTTGGGTATTTTATTTTCTTGGCAACCCATTCACCATGATCGGCATCTAATATCAACTGAGTTCGAAGATAACGAAGCGGGCAGTCATACTGGGATAGTGCAAGATGGATTTCTTGCTCGAGTTCCTTAAACTCAGAATAATCAGGCGATTGCTTTATTACTTTCTCTGAATAGGATAACGCCTCTTTAAATTTCCCCGAACAAAGCAGATCGTATGCAATGGCGTAGTAACCTAAACCATGGCTTCCCGAACCCTCTTCCGACTTTTCAAAAATTAAATTTGCTGTGGCATGATTTCGAGCAACGCGTATTCGGATTGCAAATCATGCTCCGGCCGATGAACTTCCATAAAATTCTGATAACAACAGTGCCATGCGGGGAAAGGAGGAATAATGGCCTTGCCGTATCTTAGAAAAGTAAGCACTTGATCCGGAGTTAGATCACTTATTGCAAGTTTGAGTAGTGCTTCCAATTCTGCCACCGAGGGATCAATTACAAGAACACGGCGAGCATACTTCGCAGCATCAGATGGATTACCGTGTGCACTCAAAAACTCTACTCGTTCAAGATGATTCGTCGGTATGTGATGAAATAAACGGGTTTGAACGGATTGTTTAGAGCCTCCCCATACCGGAAAACTAAAAAAGGGATAATCAATATTTTCAAAGAAGTTAATAACTTCTCTAAACAGATAACGATTCGTGGTTTGCCCATCAAATAGGGTCTCTTCAACTATTACCGCAATACCATCGGGATTCAATACGAGTCCAATGAATCAAATACTACGTTTTAAAATACGTATTTAATTTGATCGCGGCATTTAATCATCTAGCAGAACATAAATATCATCTGAGTCATAAAGATTACGCCCTCCTCCATTAGGACCAAAGGACCCAACCACAACATGGTTGATCCCTTCAATCTTATAGTCGGGGTCGAAAAAATAAGGATTTCCCCACGGATCTATGAGTGCCCCGTCATAGTAAGGGCCTTTCCAATGACTGTAATTCCCATCGGTATCCTTCAAACCACATGTTCCCGATGAAAGTTCCCATTTTTCTATACTTCCACCATTTATTCGAAGCTGACCATTAGGCCATTTTCCCGTATCCCACGCCAGTTGCAGCACGGCGGTGGAAATCATATCTAATTCCGCGGTGGCCTGATTTTTATGTGATCCTTGAATCCCCCTACCGATAGCCAATCCAGCAACTATTGCAAGAAATCCAATGATTCCGACCACCACCATAATTTCTACAAGGGAAAATCCGTTTCTTTTCATTGCTCACCTCTCTTAAATTCCAAAAAATGAATTTAAATCAAATTTTTCACTTATTGAGTAGCCCTTTCTCTTCTATTATAAGCATTTATAATGCCAGCAGAATAAGTTCCCCGACTCTAGAGTTAAAATCGACCAATTAGCTCTCCTAATAAAATCGGCATAGTTTCTGCTTTTAAGAGCTATCATTTTAAAAACTACTGACTTCAAGAAGGATAATATGCAATCTGAAAAAACAAATAGAGATAAAACCTTCCAGCCAATTGAAGATAAGAGCTTAGTTAATGCGCTCAATGCTTTAGGTCGTTCTGTGAATATTATCTCAACCTATGGGAACCACCATCCCGCATTTCTACAGGCCATTTCAGCGGCCTTGGTTTCTATACAAACCCTATTTATTACCCGAAAAAAAATAAATCTTGGAGCATTTAATGGTGTAATGACTATCGATGGATCCCCCATTAATGCTAGTGGAATCCTTCTAAGATCACTTGAACGCCACCTCATCCGATTGCGTATCACCGGCCTTCGTATTGCACAAGGAATCTCGAAAGAAGAGCTAACCAAGTTAATCGAGTTATTAGCAAATAATGAATCTGAGGATTTCAGTATAGAAATAAATCAAGCGGGTCTTTCTCATATAACAACTGAAACAACGCATTATCAGGCCGTACATGAGAATCAGACCATCGCTAATAAAAGTGATCTAATCGGTGCGGGCGGAAATGGAATACTCGTGTTAGAAGATGATCTCTCTGGCTCAGGAAGTAGCGATGGTAGTGATTCTAATGGGTCCGGGTCCGAAGGGTCTTCTGTACATGTAGAGCAAATCGTGGCCTTTCTTCAAGGCGATCTAGACATTGATGATGACCACGTTTCAGAAGAGCTTACAGAACTCGCGTCAGACCCCGCCAAGCTTGGACAAATCATTATGGAGTCTGTTGCTATACGACAGCAGGCATCTGAGCTTAATGGAGAATCTCTTAGTGATGTTATCCTTGGTTGCTTGCGCCGCACCTACGATGGATTACGAAAACAACCGGCCTTTAAAACTACAGAAGGAGTTGCAGATCTAAAAAAAGCGCTGTTACTTCTTGAAGAAAATATACTCGAAAAAATGCGTAATATTGCCGGCGATTCTGATCCAGAAATAGATCGCCAGATTGTACAAGCTATTCGTGAAATGGATGAAAACCTTGGTTTTGAATTAGCGGCCAATCAATATGTGGAGCATCGCGAAGCCCTTAAAGAAACTGAACAACAGTTAAAAAATTATGTACGTATTAATGGACTAGATGTTGCCGAAGAACTTATTTCAAACACTGAACTCCCCCGCTCCGACTGGCATCGTATCGTGGTAGATAATCGAACTTCAGACCATAAAGATTCTCCTCCACCCATTGCTGCCGGCCTTAATACTCTAGCGACTGTATTCGAAAAACTTGACCGATTAATGAAAACGGAGGCCCCCGATGGAAGCCAAGTAAAAGAGCTTCTTGGACAGGCCTGCAACGACCTCGATGGCAGCACGGACTCCACCAAGGAGAAGCTTGAGCTTCTTTCGAAACAATTAGAAGACACGGGAACCATTGGAGGGCAAGGAAAAGAAATGTCTCGAAAAGAACTCCTGTCTAGTATTGCCGAAATTTCGCAGGAACTTATGCAACCACTCACCGCCATCAGTGCATCGCTCGAAATGATCCTTGGAGGATACGTTGGAGAGGTCAATCTAGAACAACGCAATATGCTTGATATAGCTAAAAATAGCGGAACACATCTTACTTTCTTGATGAAAGAACTAATAAAAATTGTGGGTTGCCCTGCCAATAAAGGAATCGACGAACGCTTCCATATAAGTAGCGAAAAAGTGGTTCTTCTTGAAGAAGAAAGGTAGATTGCCCTACCCTTTTCCCTTAACTATAACTTTAGGTCGTTTCCTGACCGCGACTCATGACGACCTTACCGGTACGCACCAACTCAATAATCTGAAACTTTTGGATTACCTCTTCAAGCGCATCAATTTTTGATGAATCACCAACTACCTGTAAGATCATTGAATTCGGAGTAAGATCCATTGTTTTACAACCGAAATGCTCTGCAATCTGCAACGCTTCAGAACGACCTTCGCTATTGACCCTTATTTTAATAAGCCCCATTTCCTTCATCACTGACTTATCATAAGTGTGATCAATACAGTGCAGCACATCAACAAGCTTTATCATTTGCTTAATGACTTGCTCTAATCCTTCTGGATCACCACTACACGTGATGGTCATTCGTGAAAAATCCCCATCCATTGCCTGTGAAACAACTAATGATTCTATATTAAATCCACGGCGGGAAAAAACCTGAGCAATGCGTGCGAGTGCACCAGGCTTATTCGCCACGTAGACACTCAAAGTATGCATAAATTTATCTGTATTCGGCATAGCTGAACTCCTTCGATTAAGTAGATCCCGTTGGCTTTTCAAGTTTTTGCGATGGCGGATCAATGAGCATATCCTCAATGGGTGCTCCTGCCGGAATCATCGGGAATACATTGTCGGTCTTTTCGACCTCACAATTGATCAAACACGGCCCATCGTTATAGTCGAGTGCATTCTGAAGAACTCGCTTAACATCACCCGGACGTCGCAGGTTGAACCCCTTAATTCCAAAGGATTCGGCTAGCTTAACGAAATCGGGATTCCCCTCAAGATCAACACCACTAATGCGGTCTTCATAGAAAAGTTCCTGCCACTGACGAACCAGACCAAGATAGTGATTATTAAGCACCACAATCTTTATGGGTAACTTATGTAATGCAGCCGTCGCCAATTCAAAGAAAGTCATCTGAAAACCCCCATCACCAATAAAACAGATATGAAGATCATTTGGACGGCCAAAAGCTGCACCAATACACGCCGGAAGACCAAATCCCATCGTACCTGCACCCCCCGAGCTAAGCCAATTAAAGCTATTATCGGTTTTATAAAACTGAGCGGCCCACATTTGGTGTTGCCCTACATCAGTAGCCACACAGGCCTTCCCTTCGGAAAGTTTATAGAGCTCATCAATGACATGCTGCATCTTCAATCCGCCCTGTCGCTTAAACTTTAACGGATATTTTTCTTTATAACCGTCGAGATGTTTACGCCACTTCGAAGTTTCCAATTCTGGAACATGCTTACTCAACTCATCAATCGCCATCTTTGCATCAGCCACACAGGCAATATGTGGTCGAATCAATCGACCAATCTCGGAGGCATCGATATCAATATGAATAATCGTTGCATTCGCACAGAACACATCTATCTTACCAAGGATTCGGTCATCAAAACGTGAACCAATATTCAACAAAAGATCACACTCACAAATTGCTTTATTGGCATAAGCCGTTCCATGCATACCCAGCATCCCCAACGAAAGCTCATGTGTTTCTGGGAAAACGCCTTTACCCAATAGCGTATTCGTTACGGGAATCTGCGCTTTTTCAGCAAACTTTTTCAAACTATCACTGGCCCCAGAAATTAGTGCACCGTGTCCTGCAAGGATTAATGGACGCTTCGATTTCGCAAGTGCCTCCGCAATCTTGAGGATTGAATCGTTATCAAGACTAAGATCAATATTATAACCGGGTAAATCCATCTCCGCATGAAGATCAGCGGTACATTCTCCTGCACTAATATCTTTAGGGATATCGATCAGTACGGGGCCCTGACGCCCCGTAGTAGAAATATGAAATGCCTCACGAATAACCCGAGGAAGGTCGTTGGTTTTCTTGACCAAATAAGAATGCTTAACCACGGGCATCGTGATTCCAAAGATATCCGCTTCCTGAAAAGCATCCTTGCCGAGCATCCATGAAACCGACTGTCCCGTCAGAATAATCATAGGAATAGAA
>JAOZSZ010000204.1:0-2012 GCA_029939385.1 Pontiella sp.
CGTATCTATCCCACAGAGTCCAAAAATAATAGGCTATCGATTATGAAGTTTGGTTTCTGTAGAAGAGGAATTATATTCGGTGTAATGGGTTTTGTTTTGGCCGGTTTTGCATCTTCGCTGGAGGTGAATTATAAAGCGTCGATTCAAGGCATAAACGATCACTTGGTTAAGCGGGCCATCGAAGAGTCGCTGCTCACCTTCAAGTTAGAGAAGCGTCCGTTGGCCTCGGTGGAACAATTGCGCCGGCGAGTGAAAAAAGAGATCCCCCGGATTGAAAAAATCCTTGAATCAAGAGGGTACTACGATGGCACGGCCGCAGTGGATATGGATGAGGGTAGAGATCCGATACGCGTTGTTTTTAAGATTAGTCCGGGCGAACCCTATCGCTTTAACCGCATAGAATTGACGTTTTTTAACAATGATGATGCTTCACTTTTAGAGATCATTCCTCGATGGCATAAGAAGGGTCGGGTGGTTGCAACTCAAGTGTTTGCGGAAGAACAACGAGTTTTAGATTTGATTCGACAGAGGGGGTATCCCTTTCCGATTTTGGCCAAACGAACCGTTGAGGTGGATCGGGAAAATCATCGGGTGGATATGGTCCTCATATTTGATCCCGGAGTTTTGGCGGTTTATGGAGCGGTTGAAGCCATCGGGCTAGAGTCACTCAGCATGAAATATATTCAGCGTCAGATCCCGTGGAAGTCCGGTGATAAATATGATTTAGATCAACTCTCTGATTTTGAAAATAAGTTACTTTCAACGGGTCTATTTGGCACGGCACGCGTTGAACCTTTGCCTCCCCCGGCGGGGTCGAATTCAATCCCCATAAAAATCTCTTTAAACGAACGGGCGCTTCGTACCATTCGTTTAGGTGTGGGGTATAGCGATATTGGTCCAAGCGGTAAGATGATCTGGGAGCACCGTAATTTATTTGGCAACGGGGAGCGGCTTGAAACTGCGGTAAGCTATTCGCCTATCGAACTTAACTGGAATGCTTTATTGGAGCGGCCTGGATTCCTGCGCGCCAATCAATCACTCCTCTTTGATATCGATGTTTCTCGTGAAACGCCTGACGCCTATGATGCTGATAAATTGACCGTTAGTGGAATGGTTAAACGCGATATTCATCAACACATCATGGTTGCCGCAGGCCTTCGCTATAAATATTCACGGGTGGAGCAATTCCTTTCTCTTGAAGAATATAGTCACATCATTTTTCCCGTGATGCTTGAGTTTGATTATCGCAATGACTCACTTAACCCGGTGGAGGGGGGGCAGGCCTTTCTTTTAAGCAGTTTTTATGAAGACATGAATGGGAGCGACTCTTTTTTTAAAACCGTTTTTGAGGGGCGACTCTATAAAATGTTTTGGAAAGCCCCGCGCCTTTCGGGGGCCTTTCGTCTGAGGCTGGGTTCAATAAATGGGACGGCGGTGGAACATATTCCTTCCGACGAACGGTTTTATGCTGGTGGGGGAGGATCTATCCGTGGATATGAATATCAATCGGTGGGTCCGCAACTTGGCGATACACCATTGGGCGGTGCGCAGTTGTTGGAATTTTCAACCGAACTGCGGTTGCAACCCGGACGTAAACTGGGCTATGCCATCTTTCTGGATGGAGGTTCGGTTTATAATGATTGGACCGTCGATGCAAACCGAACCCTTCATTATGGGGCGGGCGTGGGATTGCGATGGTTCACGGGGATTGGGCCGTTCCGCGCCGACGTGGCCTATCCACTAAATCCTGCGGATGGACAGGTTGAACGGGTGCAATTTTACATTAGTTTAGGGCAGGCTTTTTAATGAAATTTTTTAGCTTCATTCTCTTTAAAACAATCCTCAGCCTTTTGCTAGGGTTGGTGCTGTTGTTTGCTCTTCTTCAAACGCCACCGGGCAAGGCCTTCTTTGCCGCCAAACTTTCAAAGGGGTTGAGTGATCCGGATGGATTAAAGGTTCAGATAGGTCAAATTACAGGAATCCTTCCTTCCCAAATTAGGGTGGAGTCATTA
>JAOZSZ010000204.1:2112-3176 GCA_029939385.1 Pontiella sp.
TTTAAAGATCAAATATTTAGATGTCATTAAATTTTCATTACAGGGAAGGGTTGAAAATAATCGTATTGATCTGGTGGGGGAATTAACACCCTTTGATTTTAACTCGATTCCTCTCGTTGGGATTTCAAATTTTACGGGACAGGTTGGGGGACACGTTTCGGTGCAGGGTACGTTGGAAGAGCCGCGCGTTTTGGCCTCGTTAGATATGATTGATTTTATGATGACGCCATCTTCGCTGAATGAACTTCCGGCTCTTAACTTTCATGTGGATGCAGATCTGCGGGATGGCTTTTTTCGTGGAAGAACGAGTGTCACCAATATGGTTTCTGGACGTATGAAGGCATCGGTTGAAATGCCATGCATCTTTTCATTGGAGCCTTTCGAGTTTATTCCTGCCCTTGAAAAACTTACGGCTTCCTTGGAGGCGAATGTGGATCTAGGAATCCTGAACGGCTTATCCTTCTTAAACGATCAACGGATTCAGGGTCAGTTGGATTCCAATCTTGAATATGATGCTCGGTCAAAAGAAAAAGTAAGTGGACACGTATTCATCAATGGTGGGAGTTATGAACACGATCGTTGGGGTGTGCTGATTCGTGATATCCAAGCTGAACTTGTTGCAGATGCCGCAGGTTTGTGGGTGAAGCATATGGCGGCAACGGATGGTGACGAGGGGCATATTTTGGTGCGGGGTGATGTGGGCGTTTGGACCTCCGGAATGCCGCTGAATCTTAATGTTGAAATTCAAAAGGCGAACCTCCTTCATCGCGATGAAGTGAACGCCATGTTTTCAGGATCGATCTCGTTGAGAAACCGGTTAGCCAAGCCCGCGATAACGGGGCAATTAATCGTTGATCGAGCCGATATTTCGCTCGAAAACTGGACCGTTCAGGAGCCGCGTTTGCTGACGGACTATGATGCCTCGGCGCCCCTTCATGAATTGAGTATAACGCAAACCAACCAAGCTTTATCGCTTACCATGGATCTAGATGTTTTGATGCCGGATCAGATTTTTGTGAATGCTTCGGTAATTGATTCGATTTGGGGGGGCAAGCTAAAGCTTA
>JAOZSZ010000205.1 GCA_029939385.1 Pontiella sp.
GCATCGGTAGTGAACGTATTATTTCGAGAGGCGCTCGATTTCCTTGCGGGCTTTTTCTGCATCGGAAACATTTCCTTTGGCCCGAAGGAAAAATTCATATTCTTGCCAAAACTGAATATTGTTCGGAAGTTCTTTTAGTGCCGCTTCATAGTCTCTAAGGCCGGCGTCAATTTGCCCGGTTGATGCTTTAAACTTTCCGCTTATCGCTAAAAATAGAGGTGAACCGGGAAACTTTTCAAGCCCCTGCGCTAGATATATTTTTGCTTTTTCAACCTTTTGCAGTCGCATATTGAGATCAACCAACCGGAAAATGGCCAAGAATTCATCGGGCTTATGTTTTAACACCATTTCATATTGGAGTATGGCCTGTTGCGTATATCCCGCCGCCGCCACTGAATTGGCAGAAACCATTAGGCTTGCGCCAAGCTCGTTGCGTACCACGGGGTTTTCTGGAACTAATTCCGCCGCCTTTATCAATAATCCAATATTGGCTTTATAATTGTCCTGTGCCCGGAAAATATTGGCTTCCAGCGTCATTTTCATGGCCTTATGGGAGGCGAGCACCACTTTTTTCTGTTCATCAGAAAGCCCTTCAAGCAAAAAGGCTGGCATGTCGGAATAGTTATCCAGCAAAACCTTCTGATTTTCATCTGGCGTGTAGTGAAAGGTACTTTTGGGTGCAGAAAACTCGATGAAAGGATGGTTATCGGTATTTAGCTGTCCCTCAGAAAAAAGTTGCACATCATCCGAAAGACGAGCCACAAACATGCTGAGCAGCATTTCAGGCTTCGTAAACCCAATTTCTGCCAGCGATGCTTTCACCGCAGGAATCTCAAATTTTTCGTGAGCGACGGGTAAATAGAGCGAAGTATCGCCCTTTCCTCCCAAAAGAATGGAGTCAAAGCCCGTAAAAAATAGAAGGGCATCGGGGAAGACCTTGGCAAAGGAACGCATGATGGTGGCATAGTTTTCGTGCGACAGTTCATACAGCGGCAGATATTGCGCCATAATGCCGCCTTCAGCCAGCTGTGCTTTGGCTTGCTCAAAGAAATCTACCGTATAGAGATTGGCCGCTCCGGCCATAACGGGCTCAAAGGGATCGGATGTAATGACATCATAAGGTTCGCCGCCCACAAATAGATGATTGCGCCCATCATTGATGGTTACCGTAACGTTTGGATGATCGAGCACATTATGATTTAGATCCCCCCATACTTTAGCAATATCCACCACATTGGGCTCGAATTCCACCACTTCAAGATGCTCGCAAGGATAGCAACTGACTGCACCAAAGGTGACCCCTGCCCCTAAACCAATATTAAGTGCACGTTGTGGGTTGGGATGAAATAGCATCGGAAGATGCCCCATCATGCGTTGCAGCATCATGCTTCGCTCGGAGGTGTCGGCCTCCACCTTTCCCTGACTGCAATACATTAAATCCTCGTTCGCATCCTTTACGACCGAAATAGTAGAAGTCACGCCTTCATTGAAATAGAGCAACCGGAAACTCCGAAGCTGATCTCTCAGGGTTACCTTTCCATCCTGGATATAGTTCCATGGGCCAAAGTAGGGTCCGGAGGACATAATTTGCTTATCCCAATGCGGCGGATGAATCAGAAAGCCAACGCCGACCAGCAGGGCGACACCCACCACGCCCATTCGGAAGGCCTTTCCCTTTTTAGTGGTAATACAAAGAATCAGCCCTAGCGCTAGAATGAAGAACGCCAGCAGGACTAAAGATTTCTGCATCCCCAAATTAGGAAGCAAAACAAAGCCGCCCACGTAGGCTCCCAAAGCCGCACCGAGGGTGTTAAACATGGCCGCCTCGCCCACCGCGCGGGGTGAGGAGTTCATGGCCGAACGGATGGCTTTAACCGCCGCAGTGAAGGAGGCGCCAAACAGAATGGTTGGAACGAGCAGGAAAATTAGGGTGATGACAAACTTAAGCCCAATCATTTTGCCCCAGCTTGGATCGCCACTGAGCATTAGACTTTTAAGTAAAAACTCCGGCATGGCGGTAAACCAGTGAAGAGAAACCAGCGTATAGATACCGGTCAGCATCGCCGCCACACCAAAAATAAGAGCTGGCTTCTTAACCTTGTCGGCAAAATGACTAATCACCACCGACCCCAGCGCCAAACCAATCAGGAATACCGAAAGCATGGCGGAGAAAGAATAGGTGGTAGAGCCAAAGATTAAGATTAAGGCCCTAAACCATACGACTTCAAAAGCCAAGGATAAGAAGCCCGAAGCCCCGATGGCCCATAATAATCCGTTGGCTGTTTTTCCGCGTTTGAAGTTCTTGGTATCCACGCTGGCCTCAAGCTTGATGGCTTCCATAATTTCGGGAGAACGATCCATGGAACGGGAGAAATAGATGGCAATCAACCCCACCGATGCATCGAGGCAGACCGCTAAAATATTTGATCCCATCATTCCAAGCTTTGGGATCAAAACAAAACCACAGAGCAAGACTCCCGAGACCGCGCCCAGCGTATTCACGCCGTACAGAATGCCTAGCCGCGATCCAAACCGCTCCACGCGGCTCAAAAACCCTTTCGACAACACGGGAAGGGTCGCACCCATCATGGCCGTAGGAATAAGGAGTAGTACTAAGGCCAACACGACGCGAACCACGGTTAAAAAAGCCAGTGAATCAGAAATATGCAGTGCGGCAAAACGATAGAGCACTTTGATTAATTCAAAGATAAACGGGACACATAGCGCATATAATGCGGTTGCAACTTCTAAAATCCCGAACAAACGAACCGGCCTTTTAATCTTGGCCGCCCATTTTCCGGCAAAGTGCGCGCCGACGGCCAGCCCCGCCATATAGGCCATCATAACCGTTGCTGCTGCATAGACCGTATTGCCAAAGATTAGACCTAAATGCCTCACCCACAGCACCTCATAGGTGAGCGCCGCAATACCCGAGAAGAAGAATAAAAGAGATATAATTTTCATCCGATAGATATACCGTTAGGTCGTAGGACATAACAAGCCGGAATCGAGTTAAAACCATAATTCAGACCATTTTGATCAAAATAAATCCTCCCGATGCATCGCGACGCTTTAAAAAAGAAAGGCGGAGGGCGGAAGACAGAGGACGGAGGACGCGTGGGGGCGTGGGGGCGTGGGGGCGTGAGGGCGTGGGGGCGTGGGGGCTGGGG
>JAOZSZ010000206.1 GCA_029939385.1 Pontiella sp.
TGGCCAGCGGATCACTCTTTCAGATCAAATTGATCGAAGGATGGTCGCAGCCCTTCATGTTGATGGGGCAGGCGCCTGGCGCGTTCATTTTGCTCGGGGTATTCCTGGGGATCATTAATTGGGTCAACATTCGTAAAGCCAAAAAAGAGGGCCGTGTCTACACGCCGCCCGGTCTCAGTTGCAGCACCTGCAACCTCTGCGATATGGGTAAAGACTAATTTTTCTTCACTATCCTCTAACAGGGTTGTATTGCCTCAGTCGGAATTGGAAAATTTCTTCGTTTGAGTTAGAGACTAAGTAAATGGAGAAAATAATGAGTACAAGACGACAGTTTGCCGACGAACAAAAAGCCAAAATCATTTTAAGCCACCTGATCGATAAGCGCCCTGTATCGGAGGTGTGTGAACAGTATGAAATTGCCCCCAATATGTTTTATCGGTGGTTGGCTGAATTTAAGTCCAATGCCTCCGTCGCCTTTCGAAAGCCAGATGTTCGTAAGTCTCACCGGTCGATTAAAATGTACCACTTGCGGTCGGTTCAAAATGTACCACCCAAGAGGCTCTTTGTTAGCTGTTAATAACTCTGCGGTCAAGTGAGCTTTTTCTTTCGTTTTGTATTGGTCATTTCGGCGGACTTCTCGTTGTTCAATGCCTCTTCTCAGCGAAGCGTAGCCTGCATAGGTTTGAGGGCTCGACGGGAAGCGGAGCGCAACATTAACTTGGGATGTCGTTCTCTGCTTCTTTTGCTGGATTGTTGGTCCCGTTGCGCAGTCGATAGCTCCGCCCTTTGAAAGGGATGACTTCGGCGCTTTGGAGCAGTCGGTCGAGGATGGCTCCGGCGGCGGGGACGTCGCCGATGAGATGGCCCCAGTCTTCGATGGGCCGATTGCTTGTCATGAGGGTGGAGCGCAGTTCATAACGCCGCATGATGACTTCGAATAGGTGCTCTCCGGCTCGGGAGGGGAGTTGCTTGAGCCCCATGTCGTCGATGATGAGCAGATCGGGCTTGAGGTATTTACCGAGCAGGCGTCCGTCGGCGATGGCGTCTTCGTCCATGAGTTCGCGTACGAGGTCGAAGATGGAGATGTAGCGTACGGTGTGTCCGCGTTTGATGGCTTCGTACCCGATGCCTTGGGCAAGGTGAGTTTTGCCGGTTCCGGGTGGGCCGATCATGAGCAGGTCGGTGTGCTGACGGATGAACGCGCAGGTGGCCAGTTCGAGGATGCGCCGTCGGTCGATGTTGGGGTTGAACTGCCAGTCGAAGCGGTCGAGCGGCTTGAGGTTGATGAAGCGCGCGGCTTTGAGTGCGCGGGCGGTTTTTCGATCAGTACGTAAAGCCAGTTCGTCTTGGATGAGCAGTTCGAGGAACTGTTCATGCCCGAGTTGTGCGGCTTGAGCTTCTTGCAGCCGGATGGCGAGGTTTGCGCGTATGCCGGGCAGCCGGAGTTGCTTGAGGTTTGTGTCGAGATGGGTGTTCATTGGAATAGTCCTTTGCTATTGATGATTTGTTCGTATTCTGCGGTGGATCGAATGAGCGGGTGCTCTTCGAGGAAAGTGAAGTGCTCTTGCTGTTCGGTGACATTGGCGATATGTCGTCGTAACCCTTTGAGGCTAAACTCTTGAGCGTCGAGTGCTTTGGCACATCCGGTGTTGATGGCCGATGATGTGTTGTGTTTGCGCAGGGAAAGCAGACCGTTTAAGACGCGGGTCCCGGGGACTCCGCGCTCCACCAGCATGGCGATGGACCACGCGTGGGCCGCATCGCCAATGTTCCATGCTTTCCGGAGCATCCATTCGTTTCCGTACTCGGGGTTTGAGACCTTTTCTAAAGGGATGTGCTGCTGGATCGTGCTGCGCTGACCGGGTTCTTTTTGCGTGTGGACGCAGAGCCGATCCATCGCATCATTGAAGATCTCGACGAGTCGACCGTCGTAGCGCACCCAGACGTCTCGACGGGTGTACTCCGGAGGAACGGAGTAGTACGCTCTGGACACGTCGACATGCCCGTCGTGATGCACCTTGCGGCGCCCTTCCTGAAAGGAGGGAAACAGATCCGGCGGCAATGCGCTCAGATGCGGCTTCTCCTCGATGAACATCTGCTGCACTTGACGGCGCGTGGTGCCATGGATGCGCTTGTCCGCCACGTTGAGTTCCCAGTCGCGCAAATGGGCATTCTGTTCTGCCAACGATTTGAACCGCTTGCCCTTGAGGGCGTTGTCCTGTGCGTAGCCGACCTGTCGCTCGACCTTACCCTTGTGTCGGGGTGTTCGCACGCGTGATGGTAGGATACAGGTGCCGTAGTGCACCGCAAAGTCACGCAACTTGGGATTGAGCTCCGGATCGTAAACACAGGCCTTAATCACGCCCGCTTTCAGGTTATCAATCACCACCGTCTCTGGCACCCCTCCAAAATGGCGGAACCCATTTTCAAGCGCACGCAAGAAGCATTCCGTCTCCTGTGTGAAAGAGACTTCCGAGTAGGCCTTGCGGCTGCAACTGAGCACCACACGGAACAGGTGAGTCTTGCGGCGCTTTCCATCTGCTCCGACGATCCATGCACCCGTTCCATAATCGACCTGACACTCCGTCCCGGGCAGCACCTCCATTCGGCGGAAAGGAAGCTCTTCGCATTCCGAGAGTTTGCGGACATAGCGTTTGACCGACTCATAGCTACCCTCAAACGCCTTATCGAATTGCAGATCCTGAAAGATCCGCTGAGCCGTTAATCCGCAATGAAGCCCCTTTCGGATATACTCGTCATGAGCCTCACACAGGCTTTTTCTTCCGGCGGTCGAAATGGTGTATTTTGAATCTGAGTCCTCATCAACGCCGGGGGTCGAAATGGTGCATTTTGGATCTGGATCCAAATATTTTCTAACCGTCCGACGGTCTATTTTCAGTTCTCTGGCAATGCGACGAATACCCCACCCGCGCCTGCCCAATTCCTTTATCGTCTCAATCATACTTCCCTCAAGGATATTGCTCATTTTACCGCCTTTATTATTGCTGTTAATAAAAGCGAAAAATTAGAGCATATTTACTCCTCAAGGTGGTGCATTTTGAATCGACCATGGGTGGTGCATTTTAACCGACCGCCGACACTTGACTTGAACAAGGAGCCGACCCTGTTACAAACCCAAACCAAACTGGAATCCGTCTTTA
>JAOZSZ010000207.1 GCA_029939385.1 Pontiella sp.
GCATCTTAATGGAATAAATTTGATCAAATGTCCCTAGAATATTCAACTTTCCACGATGATCAGTTGCGGCATCACAAAGGGAAAAAATTTCGATCTTCATCTTATCGGCTCCTATTTACCCAAGGGTAAGCGATGTTGCTATTTGAAGAAAGCCTATTGATTCATAGGTTCCTCTCAAAATTAGGAACTCACCCGCCCCGCCTAATGACAATAGATATAAATGATTATCTCACTCAAAGACGTTCTATATTTTGATTGCGCTCCCTATTAAAAAAGAATCCATACGAATAGATCCTAGTTTCTGAGAATCCCACCTTGAGAAAGAAAAAGATTATTGTCACAACAAATAGCAAAAACTTCTAATTAAGTAATATTTACCACTCTTTGATAATATTGGCCTACTTATTGCTTTCTAATGTGATAACAAAGGCGAATAAATGAATATGCGATCAATTATTGCAATAGAAGTTTCAATGGCCCTTACAGGCATAGCGATGGTTGGATTAATGATCGTCGTGTCGTTTCTATAGAATCATTTTCCCATGATTCCAGTGGTTAAAAATCCTCCTCCCTCTGGATTTTTAATCATTAGAATCTTTTTTTGTACTTTCGGGCTTCAGCAATAATGGCCTTCTCACCTTCAATATATCCACCCTGCATGAGAACTTTTCCGTTACATATGACGGTATCGATGCAAGAACTATCCGCGCTATAAACCATATCATCTTTAAGCCGATACCCCGGAACCAACCGATGATTCTCAAGATTAACTAAGATACAATCGGCCAACGCACCCTCCGCAATCCTCCCGCAATCAAGACCTAATGCATGGGCGCCATTAATCGTTGCCATTTCAAACGCCGAATGGGCAGGTAAAATGGTTGGATTATTATGTATGAGCTTAGCGTGCAATGCCGCGAATTTCATCTCTTCCATCATAGAAAGGTTATTATTCGAGGAACACCCATCCGTTCCTAGTGAAACATTCACACCTTTACTCTCCATTTTACAAAATGGAAAACTCCCCGAAGCCAACTTCATATTCGAAACAGGATTATGCACAACCTGCACACCATACTGTGCAAGAATTCCGATTTCTTCATCCGTCACATGAATCATATGAGCTGCGATCACATTGGATCCAAGCAATCCAATTTTTTTCAACCATTGGACCGGGCGTAATCCATAATGAGAAAGGCAATCATCCACTTCTTTTTGAGTTTCCGAGATATGAATATGGATCGGAAGGCCATTTTTCTCCGCAAAGTTTCCTATCCATTTTAACGATTCCTTTGAAACGGTGTAAATCGAATGTGGCCCGAGAGCAAAGCCAATGCGATCCGAATATTGCTTGGATTCCTCCAGCAAACGTTCTGTCAGGTTACGTTGTTCTCGGGCTTTGGAGGCATCATTAAAATCAATGAATACCGAGGAAAGCATAGCTCGCATCCCCATTTCCTCCACAGCACGTGCAGTCCCATGAAAATGCCAATACATATCATTGAAGCAAGTCGTTCCCGATTTGATCATTTCAAGACAAGCCAGCCGAGAGCCATGATAGATATCTTCCTCATCCAAAGTAGCTTCCATTGGCCAAATGTGATTGGTTAACCAATCATGTAAATTAAGGTCATCAGCATAGCTACGCATTAGTGTCATCGCAGCATGTGTGTGCATATTTACAAAAGAAGGAAGTATTGCTAATCCACGGCCATCTAATACCTTGGCATCCGATTCATTCAACTTTATACCAATTGATTTAAAATGATTCCCATCGATTAATACATCGGTAGTGACTTCATTTAATTGCACATCTTTAATCAGCATCTTCATAGATCAACTCTATTCAACTGTTTTCACAAAGCCACAAAAAAAGCCCGGCATAACCGGGCTTAAAACAGACAAACTTGCTAATACGCTCCATGAGCACAAAATACCGCTCTAAATGTGCGCACAATAATCACAATATCAAGCCAGATTGACCAATTACGCACATAGTATGGATCCCACTTTTCCATTCCCACCGTACCTGCTTCACTGCGGCCAGAGACCTGCCACAACCCCGTAATACCAGGCTGAACTTTATCTCGAATAAAACGCACCCGTTCCGGAAGATCCTGATGATGATAAGCCGGCAATGGGCGAGGGCCAACCAATGACATACTTCCGCGCAATACATTCAATAGTTGTGGTATTTCATCAAGCGATGTTCTGCGCAGCAAGTTACCCACCTTGGTGATACGAGGATCTTTTCTAAGCTTAAAATGAGTCTCCCATTCCATGCGCAACCTAGGATCCTTTTTTAACGCTTGCTGAAGAACTTTTTCAGCATTTGGAACCATAGTACGGAATTTCACCGTACGAAATGTACCCCCTCCTTGCCCGATCCGTGGCTGCAAGAAAATAGGGTTCTTTCGATCTTCGAGCCAAATGAGTAAATAAAGCAAAAGCATGAGCGGAGCCCATAAGGGAGCCGTAGAAATAACCAATAATAGATCACCGAATCGCTTGAAAATTCGCGCGAGTGGATTAAGCAAATTCTTTGTAATTTCCAACCCCAAAATTCCCTGCAAGTCACGAGGAACAACCCACAGTGACGGAGCCTCTATTAAATCGAGAATAAGAATCACTTTTCGATAGATCTCCAACGGCCCTTCTAAAGTTTCAACCATTTGATGACGAGACGACTCGCCCATAGCCATAATTGCCACAGGCGTTCGATAGGTTGTGTTATGAAGATGTCCCAAAACAGAAACTCCATCAATAACCGTTCCCTGAGGAGTATCATCCGTAAAAATTGCAGTTGGAATATAACCCATCCCTTTTTCTGCACGTAAGGCATTGATGACAATCTTTACCGAACGAAGATCACCATAGATCGATACGGGAATACCCCAATGTCCAAAACGAACCACAATACTACGGGCTATAATCCGACCCAACGGAATAAATATTGCACTAAAAAGATAGGTAAACAGAAAAACAATACGACTAGAGGAGAGCGGAATTCTTGTAAAGAACGAAATGAATAAGACAACCGTAAAGAGGATTAACATCGCTTTCTGGATCTGCCGAAGTTCATCAACGACACCCAATCCCCATCCAGGAAGCAATCGAGCAACTCCAGAAACAAGAATCCACGCCGGAAGAATTAAAAG
>JAOZSZ010000208.1 GCA_029939385.1 Pontiella sp.
GCACCTTTATTTTGGGGCTGTGATTCTTGCAGGCTACATTATTGTATATAAAGGGATATAATCAGGAGGAGGAAAATGAAAAAACTAATCATAGGGCTTGTCTATTGCTTCTTTTATGAGAGCTCTTCGGGACTCGCATCACAGGATATATTTGAATCTAGTACTCGCCATAATCTAAAACTGGAGTTTAAAAGACCGGCCTCGGGGTGGCATGAAGCACTGCCGGTTGGTAACGGACGACTTGGTGCGATGGTTTATGGGCGGGTTGGTCTTGAGCATATCCAACTTAACGACGACACGATCTGGGCTGGAAGTAAAAATATTCTAGAGCCAAAGCCCAACACCGCAGGGGTCATTGCCGAGGCGCGCCAGCTCTGTTTTGACGGGAATCCTCATCAGGCGCAGACCCTCCTTCAAAAGAAAGTTATGCAATCACACCCCGGGAAGCGGAGCTATCAGCCGTTAGGGGATCTTTTTATCCGTAATTTAAATATTCCGGCGGGGCAACTTGATTTACTGGCTTTGCCTTGGTTGCGCCATGAAGGTAATGCGCTCGACGATGTTAACCGTGCGGCGGCAGGCAGAGCGGGGTGGAAAGAAATTTCATTGAAGACTCATTATGCTTTGGGGGAAAATAAAACGGCAACATTCCTCAGCTATTTTGAGTTGAGTGCAGCAGAACTTAAGGCCCTAGGGAATGACCTCTTTTTACGAATGGGTCCTGTTGCTACCCAAGCCAAGGTTTATCTCAATGGGAAACGAATTGCTAATTTGAATAGTAGCACGGAATTCAACGAGCTAGACGTGGACGGCAAGGTAAAGGAAGGGAAAAACACTTTAGTGGTGGTGGTAACGGCTGGAGGGCGCAGAGGAGCCATGGCGCGTATGGCCGTGCTCTCAGGGCATATTCCCGGTTTTCAACGAAATCTGGATTTGCGCACAGGGATTGCTTCGAGCCGGCTTGCCGGTTCGGCGGGATATACCCAGCAAGTGCTCGCCAGCTATCCCGATCAGGTTATTGCTGTCCGATTAACAGCCAATAAAGGCGGGAAACTTAATCTGGAACTAGGTCTTTCGCGCAAATCTGGTGCTGCTGTTTCGGTGGGGTCCAACGACTCACTCGTGATTGAAGGTCAAGCGATCGACAGCAATCCTAAAAAAGGGGTTCGTTTCGCAGGGCAGCTGAAGGTTCTTCCGGAAGGGGGGAAGGTTTCTACTTCTGGAGACAAATTGCTCGTCCGGAACGCGAAGGCGGTTACCTTGCTAATCGCTTCTTCCACAGATTACAATCACCGGAATTCTGCGCAGGCACTCTTGCATGACCGTGTTGCGGTTTGTGGAAAGACGCTGGATGCGGCGGCTCAACTGGGGTGGAAAGCTTTAAAGGAGCGCGCCGTTACCGAGCATGGGCGATTGTTTAATCGAGTGAATATTGATTTGGGAGAGACCGCTCCGTCCATTGTCGCCTTATCAACTCCGGAACGGCTATATCGGCTCAAGGCTGGGGGCAACGATCCCGATCTTATCGAACTCTACTTTCAGTATGGACGATATCTACTTATTGGGTCTTCTCGCGATAGCCTTCCCTGCAACCTTCAGGGGTTGTGGAACGACTTCATGCATGCTCCGTGGGATGCCGACTATCATGTTAATATCAATACACAGATGTATTATTGGTCAGCAGAACTTACAAACCTGTCCGAATGCCATGAACCCTTCTTTACTTTTATGGAGGCTTTGCTTCCGGGCGGAGAACGCCTGGCTCAAAGTATGGGATGCGAGGGGTTTGCCTTGGGGCATACCACCGATTCGTGGCATCAGGTGGGCCTTTTCGGTCATTGTCAATATGGTATGTGGCCTACGGCCGGAATCTGGTGCGTCAGCCATTTCATGGAGCATTACCGTTTTACCGGTGATCAGGTGTTTTTGGAGCAACGAGCATGGCCCATGCTGGTTGCCGCTGCACGTTTTGGTTTGAGCTGGATGGTGGAGCATCCCCAAACCGGGAAGTTGGTTGCTGGCCCTTCCTCTAGTCCGGAAAATAGTTACTCGTTTATCGACGAGGAGGGCAGGAAGCAGCGATCTTCGATCTCCATGGGAACCGCGATGGATCAAGAATTGATTTGGCAAAACTTTACAGATGTTCTTGAGGCGTCCCGTGTTCTTGGAAAGGAAGATGATCCCTTGGTTAGGCGGATCAGGAAGGCGCTTCCCCGAATGCTTGGCCCTACGATCGGCCCCGACGGGCGCTTACTTGAATGGAGTGAGCCCTATGAAGAAAATGAAGCGGGTCACCGCCACATTTCCCATCTTTATGCCGTCTATCCTAGTCACCAGCTCTCGTTGATCCAAACACCAGAGAAAGCGGAAGCCGCTCGAAAATCGTTGGCCTATCGTCTTAAGCATGACGGGGGCTACACGGGATGGAGTCAGGGTTGGAATATTAATTTTTATGCCCGCCTACAGGATGGAGAAAGTGCTTATGCCCGCATCTATGACCTAATCGGGAATAACTCCTGGCCCAACCTCTTCGACACCCACCCGGGATGGGGCATGGGTGGTCTAAAAACTATTTTTCAGATGGATGGGAATATGGGAGGAACCGCTGGCATAGCGGAAATGATCTTGCAAAGCCATGCAGGTGAAATTCTGTTATTGCCAGCTCTACCAAAGGTCTGGTCCGATGGTTCTGCCAAGGGATTGCGTGCACGGGGTGGTTTTGAGGTGGATCAGGAATGGAAGAAGGGGAAGATTATCCGAGCAGAAATTCTTTCCACACTCGGCGGCTCTCTAAAGGTTCGTTATAAGAAAAAGATGTGGCATTTTCAGACTAAACCGGGACAGCGCGTGAGTATTCCTGTGCACAACTAGAGATAGTGAGATGCGGATTTTAGAACCCGAACCATCAGTTACGTTAGGTTTTAGCGCATCTATACCAATTTGAAACCTTCCGCCTCCATGCCGTTGCCCACTCGGTTCCTCCGGATAGACCCGCAAGAGGGGTACTATTGGAATAATCAAGGTTTTATCCCACTGGACCCGGAGCTGGGGCATCCACTTGAACCCGCAGACGATAGAAACGCAGGTCGCCAGCTGAGCTATCGATCATGTTGGTTTCCGATCCGG
>JAOZSZ010000028.1 GCA_029939385.1 Pontiella sp.
CGCTTTTTCTTGCCTTTTCGGCGCATCGTATTGACGGCCATAACACGGACATTAAAAAGCTCTTCCACTGCCTTTTTGATTTCTACTTTGTTGGCTTCTTTCGCCACACGGAATAGATACTTATTTTGCTCTTCTGCAAGCGTTGTACCTTTTTCTGTTAACAAAATTTTCTTAATTACATCAGCTGAATTCTTCATATCGACGATTCCTTTATGCCAGACGGCTTTCCAACGCTTTCATGCCGGCTTTCGTCACAACCACATTCTTATAGCGTAACAACTGATAGGTATTGGCCAGTTGCGCAGTGACGATTTCAACCTTCGGAATATTCTGCGAAGCAAGTAATACATTGTCCGAGTTAGCCTCGACAATAAATAACCCCCCCCGATCCATTCCCAAGTTTTTCAGCACAGCTACAAATTCCTTGGTCTTTGGCGTAGTGATTGCCAAATCATCAATTATCGTAACTTCACCCTGATCTACCTTGGCGCTAAAAGCACGCTGGAAGGCCAGCTTGATTACTTTCTTTGAAAGCTTCTTTTTAATCTTGCGAGGATGCGGGCCATGCGCCACTGCACCACCACGCCAAACGGGCGATTGCTTATAGCCGGCACGTGCACGACCCAGACCTTTTTGTTTCCACGGCTTGGCGCCGGTTCCAGAAACATTAGATTTACTTAGGGTCGATGCTGTTCCGGCGCGCTGATGTGCATTGTATGCAACAATCGCTTCGTGAACGGCTTGGTCGCCCCTATCGAGAACGAGGAGGCTGTCTGCGAATTCATATTCGCCAACGCTTTCGCCGTTAATGCTTTTTAAAGGTATTTTGCTCATGATCTTCCTCGTTTACTTCTTTTTGAGCGCTTCTTTGATAACCACAATACCGCCATTCGCGCCGGGGACAGAGCCCTTAACGAGAATTAGGTTTTCTTCAGGTCGAACTTGAATAACCTTCAGATTTTGGGTCGTTACACGCTTATCGCCCATCTGGCCCGGCATTTTCTTTCCTTTGAAAACCCGTCCAGGAAATTCACACATACCGATCGAACCCGTACGACGAATCCAACCTCCGCCATGACTCGCACGACCACCAGCAAAGTTATAGCGTTTAACTACACCTTGAAAGCCTCGTCCTTTTCCAGTCGCAACGATATCCACAAACTTAACTTCTTCGAAGACACCAGCACTGATCACATCGCCAATCGCCACTTCCGTGGATTCATCAACACGAATCTCGCGCAAAATACGCTTTGCACTAACACCGGCCTTCTTAAAATGCCCGTTTTTTGGCTTATTCAATCGCTGTTCTTTTTGGTCTTCATAACCAAGCTGAATCGCTGAATAGCCCTCTTTTTCATTGTTCTTTTGCTGAACAACAACACATGGCCCTGCCTCGATTACTGTCACGGGAACGGCAACGCCGGACTCGTCATAGACAGAGGTCATTCCTAATTTTTTTCCAATAATACCCTTCATAGCAGCACCACTTAAATTTTGATGGTGATATCCACACCCGCCGGCAGATTAAGCTTTTTTAGTTCGTCAACCGTCTTAATCGTCGGGTCGATAATATCCAACAGACGCTTATGCGTGCGGATTTCGAACTGCTCCATGGCCTTTTTGTTCACATGTGGACTTTTGTTCACCGTGAACCGCTCGATCCGAGTCGGCAACGGAATTGGTCCCGCTACACGAGCACCCGTGCGGCGAGCCGTTTCCACAATTTCCAAAGCTGAAACGTCGAGCACTCTGTGATCGAACGACTTCAACCGAATTCTAATACGTTGATTTGTCATAATTTATCTCACCGATTTAGAATAGAGTCTTGCATGGACGCGGGAACCGGTTCAAACGCTTGCGGTTCCATCGTATAACTTGCCCTACCCTTTGTTAATGAACGCAACGATGTTGCGTATCCAAAAACCTCTGCAAGCGGAACATCCGCCCGCACAGCCTGTATATTTGCTAAAGCTTTAATTTCTCGAACCCGTCCGCGGCGCCCATTAAGGTCGCCCAGAACATCACCGAGGTGCTCTTCAGGAGTGTCGATTTCAAGAAGCATTACGGGTTCCAATAATTCTGGACCAGCACTTGAAACCGCATCACGGAGAGCCATAACACCTGCTGTACGAAAAGCCATTTCAGAGGAATCCACTGTACGTGCTTCGCCACCGATGATCTTTACTTCCGTATCGATAATTGCAAAGTTTCCAAGAACTCCCGTCAACAAAGCATCTTCAATCCCTTCTTGAATAGCGGTGCGGAACTCATTGGGAATAATGCTAGAAGAAACATCAAAGAGCACCGTATTCCCTGTGCCCTGAGCCTTTGGAGAAACGTGAAGATGTAAGCTAGCGAAATGGTTTGTACCCCCAATTTCACGCTCAAAAGTGAAGCTTCCTTTTCCTGGCTTCGAAATGCTTTCGCGATATGCAACCACCGGACGCCCTGCATTGGCCTTCACATTGTATTCGCGAAGAATACGGTCTTTAATGATTTCTAAGTGCAATTCGCCCATGCCCTGAATAATCGTCTGCCCAGTCTCTTCATTGAGAGCGATATGAAAAGTAGGATCTTCATCAGACAAATCTTGTAATGCATCCACGAGGTGTTGCTTATCAGCCGTAGTTTTTGGCTCAATTGCCATAGAAATTACGGGCTCTGGAAATTCAATATTTTCGAGAATAATTGCATCATTTTCTGCACAAACTGTATCGCCCGTTGTGAAGAATTTCTGACCAACCATTCCTCCGATTTCGCCAGAGTAAAGCACATCGACATCTTCACGATGATTGGCGTGCAACCGAAGAAGACGCCCCACCCGCTCACGCTTCCGAGTACGAGGATTATAGATGTTCTGGCCTTTTTTGAGCTGACCAGAATAAATTCGAACAAAGGCCAATTTTCCGACAAATTTATCGGTAACCATTTTAAAAACAAGACCGCTTAACGGGTCAAAATCACTCGCTTCCCGAGAAACTTCCTCTTCCGATTTCAGAGCAATCCCTAAAACCGAAGGAACATCAAGAGGAGAAGGCAGATAGTCAACCACGGCGTCGAGCATGGGCTGAACGCCTTTGTTCTTTAGTGAAGAACCGCAAAGCACAGGAACCAGAAGATTAGAAATCGTTGCGCGGCGAATCGCATCAACCAAAACCTTTTCGGAAACATCTGTATTTTCCATATAGGCTTCAAGTAATTCTTCGTCTAGCTCAGCAACTTGTTCAATAAGAAAGGCACGAGCCTCTTCAGCTTTTGCCGCAAGCTCTACGGGGATATCGATATAATTGATTTCAGAACCCAACGAATCTTCTGCAAAGATTACAGCGCGCATTCTAATCAGATCAACCAATCCTTTAAAATCATCAGCCGCTCCCCAAGGGATCTGCACAGGAACAGCAACCGCTGCAAGTTTCTTACGGAGCTGTTCTACCACATTATCGAAATCGGCGCCCATTCGATCCATCTTATTAACAAAGGCAAGGCGTGGGACATTGTATTTCTTGGCTTGGCGCCAAACGGTTTCGGACTGGGGCTGAACCCCTCCCACCGCACAAAAAACACCCACAGCTCCATCAAGGACGCGTAGTGAGCGCTCAACCTCCACGGTGAAATCAACGTGGCCAGGCGTGTCGATAATATTAATCTGATGATCCTTCCAAAAACAAGTTGTGGCCGCACTCGTAATAGTAATACCACGTTCTTGTTCCTGGATCATCCAGTCCATAGTGGCTGTGCCATCATGCACTTCGCCAATTTTATGAACCTTACCTGTATAGTAAAGAATACGTTCTGTCGTAGTCGTTTTACCCGCATCAATATGCGCAATAATCCCGATGTTTCGTGTAGTAGATAAAGCAGTACCACGGCCTTCGGCTTCCTTAGGGGAATCCGAATTCCTAGCTTTGCTATTATTCTGCTGTTTCACGATAGTAGACATACTCTCTTCCAAGGAATGGAATAACTCAATTACCAGCGGTAATGAGCAAAAGCTTTATTGGCTTGGGCCATTTTGTGCGTGTCATCACGCTTTTTGATTGCACTTCCCTGCCCACGATAGGCATCCATAAGCTCCATCGCAAGTGCACGACGCATCGGAACTCCCCGGCGATTTCCTGCCAACTGAATCAGCCAACGAACGGCTAATGCAATCTGACGCTTTGGACGGACTTCCAATGGAACCTGATAAGTTGCACCACCTACACGGCGAGATTTAACCTCCAACCGTGGGGATACATTCTCAATCGCTTGGGAGAAAACCACAATCGGATCCTCATCCTTCATCTGCTTTTTGATATCCTCGATAGCGCCATATACGATATTCGCAGCAGTGGATTTCTTTCCACCCCTCATTACGGAATTAATCATATATGCCACCAGCTCGTTACCGTAGCGCGGATCTGGAATCACTTTTCTTTGTTCAGCTCTGTGTCTTCTTGCCATAATTCAAACTCTCGTTAGCTTTTGGGTCTCTTAGCACCATACTTCGAACGGCCGCGCTTACGACCATCCACACCAAGGCAGTCCAGCGCACCACGAACGATGTGATAACGGACACCCGGCAAGTCTTTTACTCTGCCACCACGTACAAGAACCATACTGTGCTCCTGAAGATTGTGGCCTTCTCCCGGGATGTATGCGTTGATTTCGCGTCCATTAGTTAAACGAACACGCGCAACCTTCCGCAAAGCCGAGTTTGGCTTTTTTGGAGTTTGCGTTTTCACAAGCAAACATACTCCCCGACGTTGTGGGCAGGTTGCCAGTGCAGGTGACTTACTCTTCTTTTTCGCCACCGCACGCGGATTTCTTACTAATTGATTAATTGTTGGCATAAAATTATTCCTTCCTAAAAAACACAAGCGACGGACAGTACTTATCCGTCCCCCCTTCCGCAAGCGAAAGATTTCACTTTATTCATATTATCTTCCACCCTCGCGCTTCTCGTGGCGTTCAGTGCTTGCGCCACTCTCCACATCGATTCCTGAAGAAAGGAGAGCACCATAAAGAACCCTTCAATAAAATCCAGACAAATCTCATAGTAATTCAGAAGAAGGTATTACCGGCGTAACAATCTAACCGAATAGCACTAACTTAAGGGGTTTTAACGGGGACGGCCGACGTTTTTTGAGTTTAAAGACAGGACAAGCCTCTAGCGTGGCCATAGGGAAATCGACCTTGCGAATTTAAACGGGCGATAAGCCACTCCTCCCTTGCCAAACCCCACCATTAAATAAAGTTTAACTCAGTGCCCTTCATTAATTAGAGGCGTCAGCCTTAAATATATGTAGGGGATCTTATATAGTCCCTTTTCGAGGACCCATTAAACGAGGATTACTTCCGACTGATAACCATAATAGGTTTTTTGAAATAAGCTCTGGTCGAGTGCAAAACATCCTTTGTTAGCCACAACAAAAGGAAACGCCATGCAAGCGCACTATAGGCCTGCATAGAAACATGTTTCTTCTTTTTCTTTTGGACTCATCAGATGGGCGGCAGGGGCGACTGGATTTGCTGCACCTACAGCTTTGCCCCTTCGGGGACGGTCGACAGGCTCCAGCCTCGCGGGACTCGCTAGCTGGGTCTTCGTCAATCCTGGACACAAAAAAACGTTATCCGCAAATGAATAACGTTAAATTATGGTCGGGGCGACTGGATTTGAACCAGCGGCCTCTACACCCCCAGTGTAGCGCTCTACCAGGCTGAGCCACGCCCCGAAATTGGTCTTTCATTTACCTTAAATTTACCCAAATTTTGGAAAATTGAAGGCGGGGAAGGTAGCACGGAGGAATGAGGGCGTCAACGCCTGCTATAGAAAAATCATCTGCTCTTTTTCTTTTAAATACTCACTGGAACTCTACAATACGCCAAATGAATAAGATTCCAAAAATCTACCCCGAGGATCTTGAAAAATATTCCTCGGCCATCTCACTTTCTGATATGGAAATTTTTGTATTCCCGGAACTCCTCTATAGCCTGGTGCTGGCCAATATTATGTCGCCGTGCCTCTGGGAATGGAAAAATCACGAATGGTTTCGGAATCTCGACAGTATGAAACCCTATAAAAAGATTCAACGGCTCAAGCAATTCATTATTGAGCATTATGAGTTTAATCTCGATCTCGATACGTGGGGTCTAACCACCAAAGAAGAAGAGGTGAAGCGCTTCGCCCCTTTTATGGATGAAAAGACGATTGGTCAAAGCAATGCCCTCTTTGGCTATGAGGGAGACAAGCACTATTTTTCGCTCGATATCCGCAAGCATTTTGGACTCGATAAATATACTTCTAACGCCATTCCTTACTGGAAAACCGAAACATTAGAAGCCATGGATGCCTTCAAATTTAAAGAAAACTACCGTGCTGGCGCGGGCGAATGTGTTTCGCTATCCACACTTTATGCCGCCGCGCTCTTTGTCGTTTGTGATATTCCTCTTGAAGACATCTTCTTGCTTGCCACGCCTTTACACTCTCAAAATTTCGTAGCGATCAACGATGGGCTTCTTACTAATAATCGTCGACTAGTTACCAAAAATATGTGGTTTAATGGCACCGACCTCACCGCCCGCGCGCAGCGTGCTTTACGTAATGAGCAGGTCACCATTGTGGCAAATAATACGGGTTACATTCATACCGTTTATCCCGATGCCACCATTTCTCCTGAGCACTTTGCGCGGTTCAAGAAATCTCTTGATGCCTTCACGACCACAAAAATCACGTATGAGATTCTCGCTAATTTCTTACGCGACCGCTCCGAGTTTCAGAAATGCTTCCAAATTAAATATGTCCGCCACGGGAAGGAACAGTACTTACCGATCGAACGTGCTTTCGCTTATGAGCATGGGAGTCCTTATAAGGTTTCTGATATCGCTACACGCAACAAGCTCCTTGAGCAAGTCGATGAATATGATTTTTACGCGGCCCCTATTGAAGAACGCATTCAGATCAATAAGCTTAGCGACTATCTCAAAAACAATCCTATCTCTCACTTTGATGAAAATAGCATGAAAGGCTTCGCTGAAAAAATTGACTGCTCGGGCAATATGGATCGAAAGATCTCTGTCCTTGAAGGTCTTGTCGATTTCATTCATCTCGACCCCGAACTTCCAGATACTGAAGGGAAGCAGTTCGGGGCCCCCAACTCTATCGAGATTAAGTCCGGCATGACACGCGAAGAAATTATTCAATATCTCAAAACACTCCGTACCACCCACCGCATTGCGGATCTCGCATTTTACTCCAACCGCGATCTTGCCAACACTAACTGGGTGCCCTTTCTTAAGGCCGCATTCGAGCGCAATCCTGTGGTGATTGAAGAGACAAAGGAGCTTGCTGATGGCTCACTTTTTGAAGCATTCGAAGCCCTTCCTAATGAATCAATTTACGACCGCACACGGGTTGCTCAACCCGATGAGGTATGGAATTTCCAACGAGGCGATGGACTCGAACGCGCCATCGCTTTTGCCACGATTTGGAAATCACGCTACCCAGAAACCCCTATCGAGCTCGTTTCCAAAGGGGATAAAGTGACCTTAAAAATAGGCCAAAAAGAATTTTTATTCAAATCTAGCAAAAAACTAGAAAAAGAAATCTCACTCTAACCAAAGAACTTCTATGGATTCCACAATCAGAAATATTATCCTTTTTTTTGGCGCATTTATTCTCTTGAAATTTTTCCTAAGAACTAAAATTGATAAAGACGTCGATGTGGCAGCACTAATTGCTTCGGGAGCACTCCTTGTTGATGTACGAACTTCTGGCGAATTTTCTGGAAGCCATATCAAAGGAGCCATTAATCTTCCTGTTAGCTCTATTTCTATTGGAATCAAAAATAAGGCAAAAACTAAGACTAAAAGCATTATTGTTTATTGCCACAGCGGAGCACGTTCTGGAACGGCAAAAAAGATCTTGATTCGAGAGGGCTATACTAATGTGATCAATGCTGGAAGCCTGCACCGGATGCGTGCGCTTCTCGGCAAATAGGTCTCTATTTCGTGAAAGTTATCATCACAGAAAAACCCTCCGTTGCGCGCGACATTGCCCATGTTTTAAAAATCGATAAAAAGCAAAAAGGCTACATTGAAGGGCGCGGTTGTGCCATCACATGGGCCTTTGGGCACCTTGTCACCTTGCTAGACCCTGGCGAATATGACCCCGCACTGAAAAAATGGAGACTCGATTCTCTTCCATTTGTTCCTCATGAATTTAAGCTCAAGCTGATTAATAACCGAGGGGTTGCTGAACAGTTTGAAACCATCAAAAAGCTTTGCCAAGAGGCCGACGAAATCATCTGCGCCACAGATGCAGGCCGTGAGGGAGAGCTGATTTTCCGATATATTCTGGCACTAAGTGAATGTGAAGATAAAGCCATCCGGAGGCTCTGGCTTAGTTCGCTCACCCCTGAAGCCATTAAAGAGGCCTTCAAAAACCTAAAGGATGGTCACGATTATGATCCGCTTTATCAAGCGGCTCGTTGCCGGTCTGAATCCGACTGGATCGTTGGCCTTAATGCCACCCGCTATTTCACGGTTCGCCATGGTCGCCTTGCATCTGGCGATGACCGCGTTCTCTGGAGTATTGGCCGCGTACAAACCCCCGTATTAGCGATGATTGTCCAGCGAGATGATGAAATTGCGAAATTCCGCCCCCAACCTTTTTGGGAGCTAGCCACAAAATATCGTGATGTCACATTTAAATATATAGGGGCGCGCTTTGAGCAACCGGAGAAATCACAACAGCTCCTCGACCAAATCATTGGGAACCCTTTGAATATTACGAAAGTATTTGGTAAGCAAAAAAAAGAGCAACCGCCACAACTTTTCGACCTCACAACACTTCAGCGTGAAATCAACAAGAGCCATGGCCTTTCTGCTATTGATACGCTCACCGCCACACAAAATCTCTACGAATCAAAACTCGTCACTTATCCGCGAACAGACTCACGTTATCTTAGTGCCGATATGAAACCCCGTATCCCAAAAATCCTCCAACAATTAGAGCCTCTCCGCACTAAACAGATCCAACCCCTAGATCTCTCCAATCTCCCCTTCAACAAACGCATCATTGACGACAAAAAGGTGACTGATCACCACGCTGTTATTCCAACTGGCGTTATCCCCCGCTCGCTTGATCATAATGAACAGATCGTTTATGACACCATTACTACCCAATTTATCGCTGCATTCTATCCCGTCTGCATCAAAAAGATTACAACGGTTGAAGGGGAAAGTAATGAAGTGAAATTTCAGACAAAAGGCACACAAATCCTTGAAGATGGATGGACGGTACTCTTCCCCAAAAAGAAAAAAAAGAAGACAGAAGAGGGAGTGAACGAAGAACAGGTCCTTCCAAATTTTAAAAAAGGTGAAAGCGGAGAACATGAACCCTTCATACGAGAAGGCAAAACGAAGCCCCCCAAATGCTTTACCGAAAACTCACTTCTCGGCGCGATGGAAGCCGCGGGAAAACGGGTTGATGACGATGCCCTGCGTGAGGCACTAAAAGAGCGAGGCATCGGCACGCCCGCCACACGAGCCGCCATTATTGAAACGCTACTTCGTCGCAACTATATTCGCCGTGAAAAAAAGCAGATTCGTGCCACTGATATGGGCCAATGCCTCATCGCCCTTATCCATGATCCCCTTTTAAAATCGCCAGAAATGACCGGAGAGTGGGAAGAAAAACTTAAACAAATCGAACGCAAGGAAGCCGACCCATCCGACTTTATGAAAAATATCGTTGCCTATACCCAAGGGCTGATTGAAAACAGTTCCTCCTCAAAACTTAATACCACCCAATTGGGTGATTGCCCCCTTTGCGGGAAAAAAATTATTAAAGGAAAAATGGCCTACGGTTGCTCTGGATGGAAAGAGGGGTGCACGTTTATCTTAAAATTCGAATACAAAGGATTAAAACTCACCCTCAATCAAATTCAGGTATTACTACAAATGCGTGTTTTGCCCTACCCCGTTCATATTGATGGACAACTACGCCTATTATTGCTTAGCACTCAAAATGATCTGATTGATATTGAGTTACCTAATGCGGATCAACAAAAGAACAATAAAGCTGACTAGCGCGAACCAAAGCGGCCCAGCTCTGCTAAATAGAATCAAATAAATAATGGGGAAAAGAGCCTTACTTCAATCCCTGAGGAATGGTGAAATAGTATTGATCGCTAACATTGTGATGCAAAACTTGGGAATAACTCCCAATAATTTCCAGAGCAACTGCGCACTGATCCGTCGATAAGGTTTCCAACCATCCATCGATATCGATTCGCAACTTATCTGCCCCTTTTCCATTTTCTGCAATAAAACGAATGATCTTATGGTATTCGTTTGGGAACTCATTTTTTAATTCAAGCATCATTCGATAAGAAAGTGCATAAGGGTCTCGACGGGTTCGCATGAAATGTCGTTTCCAGTTCCCCCATTTGCGCCCCGACTCTATACATATTTCCTCGGAAAACTCGGTCGCAATTCCCTCCATGTACCAATCGATGATGAAAGGATTCAACAGGTGAGCACATTCGTGTCCGAGAAGTGGAAAATAATTTT
>JAOZSZ010000029.1:0-1950 GCA_029939385.1 Pontiella sp.
ATCGACAAGTGGGAGCTGTTCGACAGCACCGTCCAAACCCTGGAAATGACCCGCGAAACAAACCGGGGCGACGTTCGCAGCGTCGACGACGTCAAGGTGCAGTCGGCGGACGGCTATGCCATCTCGCTGGATGTCACCATCAAGTATCGGATCGCATCCGGGAAAGCCAATCTGCTCTACCGGAAGCTGGGGTCGGGGTCGAAATACAAGACCATTGTCCGCAACGAGGCCCAGAGCGCCTGCATGGGGGCTTTTGGCACCATGAAGACGGAGGACTTTTATAATCCCGACCGAAGACGGCAGGCCGCCAGCGATGTGCGCGAAATGCTCACAGAAACGCTCGGCGAAAAAAATATTAACATTATCGATGTGCTGATCCGCTCCGTGCAGTTTGACCCCGAGTATGAAAATAAGATCCGCCGGAAAAAGCTGGCCGACCAAGAAGTGGAACTCAATAAATCGATGGCGGCCGCCGAACGGATGAGCGGTAAGACACAGGTCATCGAAGCGGAAACCGACAAGCTGGTTAAACTTGTTGAGAAGGAAAAAGAGGCCGAACTCATTAATATGAAAGCCGAAACCGATCTCCAGATCGCGACCGTCCGTGCCAACGCCGCACGATACGTCACCGAAAAGAAGGCCGATGCCGACCTCATTAATGCGCAGAAAGGGGCCGAAGGGCTGCTGAAAGTCCGCATGGCCGAGGCCGCTGGAGAAAAGCTTCGCAACGAGGCCATGCAAGGAACCGGCGGTAATATTCTCGTGGCCCTCGAAGCCGCTCAGAATCTTAATATTACCTCCATCGAAGTTTCTACCGTCGACAACGACTTCCTCGACCTCGACGCCATAGCCGAGAAGCTTGGTGCCGGATCCACAGGAAAATAAGAGTTTTGTTTTGTCGGCTTGAGTACGGGGCGGAGAATCTGCATTCTCCGCCCTTTATTTCATTAACATATATAACAGGAGAAGGATTATGGCATCAGCAGCAGCACGACATATTTTAGTGGCAACCGAAGCCGCTTGCGCAGATTTGAAAAAACAGATTGAGGGCGGCGCTGATTTTGCGGCATTAGCCAAAGAGCATTCATCTTGCCCATCGGGTGCGGAAGGCGGAGCGCTCGGAACCTTTGGCCCCGGACAGATGGTGAAGGAGTTTGACGAAGTCGTATTTAGTGCGCCGGTTGGCGAGGTACAGGGTCCCGTTAAGACCCAATTTGGCTATCACCTTCTGGAAGTCACGCATCGCGCGGACTAATTCGACAAAATGATTATGGATAAAATGATTTTTATGCCGGATGGGCGGGAATCATTTCTCCCTAAATTATTTTGTCGGAATTTCCCGGTTTAGGTTTTTTCCGGTGGAACCAATCCGAATTTACGATAGGCCAAGGCCGTGGCAACACGGCCTTGTGCCGTTCTTTGCAGATAGCCCTCTTGGATTAGATAAGGTTCGTACACCTCTTCGATCGTATCGGCTTCTTCTCCGACGGAGACCGAAAGGGAGTTGAGGCCAACGGGGCCGCCTCCAAACTTTTCAATCATGCACGAGAGAATTCGTTTATCCATCTCTTCCAGGCCGTCGTTATCGATATCGAGCAGGCTAAGGGCTTGATCGGCAAGTTCACGAGTAATGTGGTTGTCGGCCTTAACCTGTGCATAGTCACGCGCCCGGCGTAGCAGGTTGTTCGCAATACGCGGTGTGCCACGCGATCGAGAGGCAATTTCCATTGCTCCCTCCTCATCAATCTCCACATTCAGGATTCCTGCCGAGCGCTTGATGATGGTCTTGAGGGTGGCGGCATCATAATAGTCGAGGCGGTTAACAAGCCCGAAGCGTGAGCGCAGGGGAGAGGAGAGCATGCCGGCGCGTGTCGTTGCGCCAATCAGTGTGAAGGGCTGGATATTCAGGCGGACGGAGCGGGCGTTGGGGCCTTGATCGATCACAATATC
>JAOZSZ010000029.1:2050-10552 GCA_029939385.1 Pontiella sp.
GCTGGATATTCAGGCGGACGGAGCGGGCGTTGGGGCCTTGATCGATCACAATATCAATCACAAAATCTTCCATCGCTGAATAGAGATATTCCTCTACGGAGCGTTGCATGCGATGGATCTCATCAATAAAAAGAACGTCACCGCGTTCGAGGCTAGTGAGTAGTCCGGCCAGGTCTCCGGGTTTGTCAATCACCGGGCCGGAGGTACATTTAATGTTCGCATCCATCGAGTCGGCGAGAATGTAGGAAAGCGTGGTTTTCCCCAGTCCGGGAGGCCCCGAGAGCAACACATGGTCGAGGACGTCGTCGCGTTGGCGGGCGGCCAATACGAACAGCTCGAGGCGTTCACGAATCTTGTCTTGTCCCACAAAGTCGGCAAACCGTGAGGGGCGCAGCTTTTGCTCAAATTCTTTATCAGGTGTGATGATTTCGTTATTCATTTTGTGAGGGCCAGTCGGATGAGATCTTCGACGGTCATTTCGGGGGTGAGTTTGAGGGTGACGGATTTAATCATTTTCTGGGCGGCGTCGAGTTTGTAGCCCAGAGCACCAAGCGCGAGAGCGGCATCGCGGAGGCGATGGTCGCCGAGGTTGCCTTCCCCGCCGGCAAGGGCATCGAGCTGTTCGCCTTGGGTAAATTTGTCGCGAAGTTCAATGATGATGCGCTCGGCGGTCTTTTTTCCAATTCCTGAAATGGAGGAAATTCGTTTAACGTCCCCGTTGATAAGCGCGGTTTTAAGCTCGTGAACGGGCAGTCCGCTGAGTGCGCTAATAGCCAGTTTTGGACCCACTCCGCTGATGGAGAGCAGGCGGATAAACATTTCACGTTCTCCATCGGTAGAGAAGCCAAACAGCTTTTGAGTGGCATCCGTAATATGGTGATAGGTCAGGATGCGGCAGGTATCGCCTTCGGGGGGAAGGGGCTCATAGCTACAAAGAGGGATAAATATTTCGTAGCCGATGCCTCCGACATTCATAACGATGCGGGTGGGTTGCTTGTGGTCGAGCTTTCCTTCAATGAATGTAATCATAAGCTGAGAGTTTGCCTAAAGCAGGCACGGGAATACAGCCCTTTTTCTTATCAAATGATAGGCGTGGCTAAAGGTTGCTTTTTACCTGTAAAACGATATGTTCGCGGCTCATTTTTATATCGGAGAAAACCTATGGGCCAAGAAATTAGGAATATTGCTATCATTGCGCACGTTGACCACGGCAAAACTACGTTGGTGGACGAAATTATTAAGCAGTCGCACCTGTTTCGTGACAATGAGGATATGCAGGAGTGCCTGCTCGATAGCAACGATCTCGAGCGCGAGCGCGGAATCACGATCCTTTCAAAGAATATTAGCGTCAATTATAAGGGCGTGAAGATTAATGTGATCGATACCCCTGGGCATAGTGATTTTGGTGGACAGGTGGAACGTGTACTGAATTTGGCCGATGGGGTGTTATTACTCGTTGATGCCGCCGAGGGCCCCATGCCTCAAACTCGTTTTGTTCTCGATAAGGCGTTGGAGCTTAACCTTAAGCCGCTCGTAATTATTAATAAAATTGATAAGCCTGATGCACGGCCAGATATCATCCATGACAAGGTCTTCGATCTTTTCGTGGAGCTGGATGCGGATGATGATCAGCTTGATTTTCCTATGCTTTATGGAAGCGGAAAAGATGGCTGGGCGGATGTAACACTTGACGGACCGCGCGATTCAATCCTTCCGCTGATGGATGCAATTCTTGAACATATTCCGGCGCCGGAGGTGAGAGAGGGCCCGATTCAGATGCAGGTGACTTCGCTTGATTATAACGATTATGTGGGTCGGATTGGAATCGGCCGCGTTTATCGTGGAACGCTCAATATCACCACGCCGCTGATGCGCGTTTATCGTGATGGTGCGAAAAAGCCAACTAAGATTAAGCAGCTTTTCACTTTCGAAGGAATGGGACGGGTTGAGGTCGAGGAAGTGCCTTGTGGCGATTTGTGTGCCATTGTGGGTATTCCAGATATTGATATTGGCGATAGCATTACCGATTTTGAACATCCCGAGGCTCTTCCTGCAATTAGTATCGATCAACCTACGCTTTCGATGGTTTTCACTGTCAATGATTCCCCTTTCTTTGGGCAGGACGGAAAATTTGTGACCAGCCGCCATCTGCGCGAACGTTTATTAAAAGAGACCGAGCGCGATGTGGCGTTGCATGTGGATGATAGTTCTGGCGATTCGTTTCGGGTGAGTGGGCGTGGGGTGTTGCACCTCTCTATTCTGATCGAAACGATGCGCCGCGAAGGGTTTGAAATGTCGGTGGCCCAGCCTCAAGTTATCCTGAAGGAAAAACACGGAAAGAAAGAGGAGCCTATTGAGATTCTGCACGTGGATGTGCCGGATGAGCATGCGGGAAAGGCGATTGAGTTGGCCGGTACCCGTAAGGGAGAAATGGTTGATATAGAGCAACATGGATTGCGTAAAATGATCCGTTTCCAAATTCCGACTCGGGGCTTGATTGGTCTGCGGAGTAAAATGCTGACGGCCACCGCCGGAGAGGCCATCGTGACGCACCGTTTTCTTCATTATGAGCCCTTTAAAGGCCCTATTCAGCAACGCAATAACGGGGTTCTGGTTTCTCAAGGAAGGGGGGCTTCCGTGGCCTTTGCCATTGATGCTCTTCAGCTTCGCGGTACCTTTTTTGTTAATCCGGGTGAAGATTGTTATGAAGGGATGGTTCTTGGGGAACACTGTATTGATAAAGATCTTGTCGTGAATATTCAGAAGGCAAAGCAGCTCACCAATATGCGCGCCTCGGGAACGGATCGCGCCATGAAGATTGCTCCCGCACAAGTGAAAAGCCTTGAAGAGGCGCTCGAATATATCGCCGCCGATGAGCTGGTAGAGATCACGCCTAATAATATTCGGCTGCGGAAAAAGATGCTGACCGAAACCGATCGAAAGCGCGCTAGTCGGCAGAAAACAAAAGACTAAAGCCGGTTCTTCTTGCGGCAAAGAAATGGATTTTAATTGATTAAAAAAAAATAGCTTATAGGTTTTTAAGCGAGTTCATTCAGAACGTCATTGTGGATTGTCACGGATATCATGGGATATCCGGCAAGCCGAATGAGTCGGGACTAGCAGGGTGGCGCTGAGTGACAGAGAGACAGAAAAATGGAAACTAGACTGTATGTAGGAAATCTGTCCTATAGTTCCACTGAAGGCGACCTTGAAGAGTTGTTTCAGCAAGCTGGAACCATCGTTAAATGCGAGCTGATGCTCGATAAATTTACGAGCCGCTCCCGCGGGTTTGCCTTTATTGAAATGAGCACCGCGGAAGAAGCGCTAAAGGCCGTTGATATGTTCAACGAACAGGATTTACAAGGGCGCAATTTGCGCGTCAATATTGCGCGTCCACGCGAAGAACGCTCTCCCCGTCGTGATGGCGGCGGTGGTGGTGGCGGACGTGGTGGCTACGGCGGCGGAGGCGGCGGTGGTGGCGGACGCGGGGGTTATGGCGGCGGCGGTGATCGTTACTAATCCAACCCCTTTTCCCGTTTTATTTAGCCCGTGCATTGCACGGGCTTTTTTGTTTTTAAGGAAGGCTCGAGGTCGTAACGTCGAGATCTTGTAGCAGTCCATCTTTAAGGTGGAAGATCCAGCCATGCACCGAGAGGAGCTGATTGGATTGCCAAGCATTTTTAACGATGGTGGTATTACAAATATTTTCAACTTGCTCGACCACATTAAGTTCGCAAAGGCGATCCTTCCGTTTTTCAAAATCCTCAATGCCATCAAGTTCTTTGGCATGAAAACGGTAGACATCGCGAATGTGCCGTAACCAGTTATCGATCAGTCCGTGTTGTTTCTTCTCCATTGCGGCCGTTACACCGCCGCAGTCATAGTGACCACAGACAATGATATGTTTTACCTTGAGCACCTCGACGGCATACTGAATGACCGAGAGGCAGTTTAGATCGGTATGTACCACTACGTTTGCAATATTGCGGTGAACAAATACTTCTCCGGGGGGGAGGTTGATGATCTCGTTGGCGGGCACTCGACTATCGGAGCAACCGATCCAGAGATATTCTGGATTTTGTTGTTTAGAGAGTTGGTCAAAGAAGTCAGGTTGCTCTTTTGAAATTTTGTCAGCCCATTCACGATTGTTGTCAAAAATTGATTTTAATATCTTCATTTTTCACCTCAGTTACTTGGTTGCCATTCTTTCAACCCTTGAAAAAAACTCCAGCGTAAAATGCCAGTCATTGAAATGTTTTAGTTCCCCGCATTTTCTCCTGCAATCCAGCCCGTCGTCCAGCAGAGTTGTAAGGAAAAACCACCCGATGGACGACTAATATGCAGGAGATCGCCAACGATATACAAGTTAGGGTAACGGCGCGAAACCATAGTGCGGGTATCAATTTCTGTTAAGGCCACGCCGCCATCGCTAATCACGGCCCAGTCGTAGCCCATGGTTCCGGTGACCGTTAGAGAAAGGCCCTTGAGTCTTTGAACGATTACTTTTCGCTCCTCCTGCGTCACAATATTAATCTTCTTTTCAAGCAGCCCAGAAGGGAGGTTGGTTATGAGGGCTTGGGCCATACCCGTGGGAGCAAGGTATTTGATGACCGTGCGGGTGATCTTGTTTTTGTTTTCGTTAAAGAGCTCTAGAACATGGCGATCGAGGAGGTGGGCTTCCGTGTTGGGGAATAGGTCGATAGTCACCTTTACGGGGCCTTGTTTGAGTAGTTTTTTTACTTCATTTGCGCTGTTGAGAATGAGGGGCCCTGAAAGTCCAAAGTGCGTAAAGAGGATTTCTCCGGTCTTGGAAAATGAGGCCCCGGTGGTGGGGGTGAAGGTGATCTTCATGGGGTCGAGCGCGGTGCCAGATAGATCCTTTACCCATTGTTCTTTCACTCGCAGTGGAACGATATCGGGGGAGGCGTCTTGAACGGTGTGGCCGATTTTTCGTAACCAATCGAGTCCGTCGCCCGTTGATCCCGTCTCTCGATAGGATGCGCCCCCCGTGGCAAGAATGATGCTCTCGGCTTCGAACGAGCCTTGGTTGGTTTCGATGCCCGTTATCTTTCCTTCTTCAATAGAAAGTCGCTTTACTTCCATGCCAAAGCAGATCTTAACCTGGTTTTCTTTCATATATTCAGTCAATACACGCGTGACATCGGTGGCCTGTTGGCTGCAAGGAAAGGCTCTTTTTCGCTCTTCGATGACGAGTGGAAGATTTTGTTCGGCAAAGAAATCAAAGGTTTCTTGTACGGAAAAACGGGAGAAGGGGGAGAATAAAAATTTTCCGTCGTCGCCGAAAAAGGAAAGGAAGGTGCGGGTATCGAATTCGGCATTCGTAATATTGCAGCGTCCGCCGCCCGTGAGGTTGAGTTTTTGCCCCAGTGTGTGGTTTTTTTCCACTAACAAGACCCGTTTGCCGCACGCGCCCGCACGTCCTGCGGCAATCATCCCCGCAGGTCCGCCGCCCACTACTATGACATCAAATTTTACCATGCGCGGGAATGTAGCAGATGCTTGGTTTGAAGCGATTGTTTTTCGAGAAACCTTCCGATGTACTTGTGCGGAAGTGTTTTGTATCATCCCCAAAACAAAAGAGGGTATTTATGAAGGTGATCGGTTTTATCTGTTTTCTTGCTTTATCCACCGCTGCGGAGCCCGCATTTCTGGATTATAATCTAAACTGGATCTTCCCGCAGCAACTCGGAGGAATGGATTATGAGAAGGCCGAGGCATACGGCAATCTTGATTTAGGCTATAGCGTGTTCTACGGCAAAGAGACGGCGTTTAAGGCCGTTGTTTCGGTTTATAATATGGGGCATTCTAACCTTCCTGATGGGCATCAAAGCGAGCCAGTTAATATCGTTTCAGAAAGTGTAGAAGGGCTGCTCAAGTTGGATCAAAAGAAGGAGAGGATTAGTGGCCTAAAAAAACGAGGAACCACGGTTGTTCCGAAGCAGGGAGCGGTTCAGTTTGCATCCACGGTATTTCAATATAAAGAAGCGCAAACGAATGGCGTGCAGAAAATCCGAGCCGTCTATGTGACGTGCCTTAAGAATAATTTTATTAAGGTACAATTTACCTTCGATCGGCTAGAGGGCAAAAAGGCTCAGACGATGGCGACCAAAATGATAGATCAGCTTATTCAGCTCACGAAAGAGGAGGCCGATGAGCAAACGCTGCTGCTCGCCTCCTGTGCGGCATTTTTGCATGATCCCTTGGGGCACGGCGGCCGCACGGCGGCAGGATACTTTCTTCCCCGAGTACAGACCATGGATAATCTGAATGTGTATACGCATCTTTTTGCTTGGCCCAATAATTATTTAAAACCGAAGAATGTTAAATTTCTCATTGCAGCTTATTTTGCTGGAATGCTTCCGGTGGTCGTACCGGAACAATTAGAGGAGGGTGGTGAATTCGAGGCCTTTATTGCCATGCTCAATACCTACGAACTCCTACGTTCTCAGGAGCAGATCGATAAAATTTCAAAACTAGATGAGTGGGTAAAAAATCCAGATAAGCAGGCTCTATTTGATCAACTGCTGATCGAGGATTGAGCTACGGAATAGATAAAGGATTTCGGCGCTAACAAAAAAAGCACCCCAAAATTTGGGGTGCTTTTTCTTGAAGCAACGGTGGGTTGCTCGGGGGGTTATTTACCCGCCATCATGGCTTCGATATCACCAGTCACTTCGCCGATGGGTTTGATGTCGAAGTTTTCGACCAACACATTGATCACATTCGGGGAGAGGAATGCGGGAAGAGTCGGGCCGAGGCGAATGCCTTTCACGCCGAGGAAGAGCAGGGCCAATAGAACGATAACCGCCTTTTGCTCATACCATGCGATGTCATACGAGATCGGCAGGTCGTTGATGTCGTCGAGGCCAAAGACTTCCTGAAGCTTCATGGCAATCACCGCGAGCGAATAGGAGTCGTTGCACTGTCCGGCATCGAGGACGCGCGGGATTCCGCCGATGTCGCCGAGGTCGAGCTTGTTGTAGCGATATTTCGCGCAACCAGCCGTCAGGATCACCGTATCTTTGGGCAGTTGTTCCGCCACTTCCGTATAGTAGTTCCGTCCTTTTTGACGCCCGTCGCAACCGGCCATAACCACAAAGCGCTTAATTGCGCCCGTCTTAACGGCATCCACTACTTTGTCGGCAAGAGCAATCACTTGGTCGTGCGCAAATCCACCCACGATGCTTCCGGTTTCAATCTCAGTGGGTGCTTCACAGGTTTTTGCGAGCTCAATGATGGCCGAGAAATCCTTCTCTCCATTCGGTCCGGTTGGAATGTGCGTAACGCCAGGATATCCAACTGCGCTAGTCGTAAAGATACGATCTTTATAGGCATCTTTTACTGGAGTGATGCAGTTCGTAGTCATGAGGATAGGACCATTAAAGGAGGTAAACTCTGTACCTTGTTTCCACCATGCATTGCCATAGTTTCCGATAAAGTTATCGTATTTTTTAAAGGCAGGATAGTAGTGCGCAGGAAGCATTTCGCTATGGGTGTAGATATCCACGCCGGAACCTTCGGCTTGTTTCAGCAACATTTCAAGATCCTTGAGATCATGACCTGAAATCAGAATGCCGGGCTTGTTGCTCACTCCAATATTAACGGTCGTTATCTCCGGATTTCCATAGGTGCTGGTGTTGGCGGCATCGAGGTTAGCCATGCCCATTACACCGAATTCGCCGGTTTTCATGGTCAGGGCAACCAGTTCATCGACGGACAGATCGCGTGTGGTTGAGGCGAGGGCTTCCATTGCGAAGGCGTAGAGTTCCTCTTTTTCGAAGCCGAGTACGGCGGCATGTTCCGTGTAGGCGGCAACTCCTTTGAGGCCATAGATGATGAGCTCGCGCAGGGAGCGAACATCTTCGTTTTCTGTGGCAAGAACACCAACGCTTTTAGCTTTTTCAAGGAAGGCTTCTTTTCCTGCACCGGTCCAGGTGGCGGAATCGTGGGTTTCTTCTCCGCCCACTTCAGCTTACAGAGCATCACGCACCACGATGGCCTGCTCGATGAGTTCCACGAAGCGGTCTTCATCAAAGTTGGCGTTGGTGATGGTGGCGAAGAGGGCTTCCATAATGAAGCGACCCGCTTCTTTGTTTACCGTCTCAGATTTCTCGCCCCAAATTGAAATACCTTTCAATAGGTGAACCAAAAGGTCTTGTAGGTTTGCGGTTGATTCATCTTTTCCGCAGACGCCTCGAATGGTGCAGCCTTCATTTTTTGCCGTTTCTTGACACTGATAGCAGAACATACTCATATTATTTCTCCTTGGTTAATAAGTTAAATAGATCCGATTACTTTTATTCTAAAAACGCAGGCTATTATGTTCATCTATTTAATCCAATCCTTGATTTGGGTCAAGAGGACAAAAAAAGTCCAACTTTTCTGTTAGGGCCTTTTATGAGGGTATGGATAACGCCTCTTCTCACATCACACTAAGTCGGGGTTGGGAATTGCATGAGCGGGCAGAGCGAGTCAAAATGC
>JAOZSZ010000030.1 GCA_029939385.1 Pontiella sp.
TACAAATTTTGCGGCACCGAGCTTACGGAGAGTTTCCGCTGCACTACGGCCAATGCCAAGGTCATGGATTTCAGAAGTCTTCAGTACGCCGTTGGGGTCGATGATAAACGTTCCACGCAGAGCCAAGCCTTCATCGTCGATATAAACATCAAACAACTGGCTAACTTCACCTGTCGGATCAGCACCCATGGGATAATCCACCTTGCCAATGGCCTCCGAAGTGTCGTGCCATGCTTTATGAACAAAAGCGGTATCGGTGCTAACACTAATGACTTCAGCTCCAATTTCCTTAAATTGTGGGTAGAGCATAGCCATATCTTCAAGCTCAGTTGGGCAA
Source organism: Pontiella sp. (assembly GCA_029939385.1). Taxonomy (GTDB): domain Bacteria; phylum Verrucomicrobiota; class Kiritimatiellia; order Kiritimatiellales; family Pontiellaceae; genus Pontiella. Next base: position 338 of record JAOZSZ010000030.1, read on the forward strand.
ACAAAAGTGAAGTCGGCGGGGTAAAACATAAGAACAACCCACTTTCCTTTATAATCCGAAAGCTTGATGTCCTTGATTTCATCGTCTTGAAAGGCCGCCATTTTAAAATCTGGAACTTCCTGCCCTACCTTCACCATTTCGAAATCAAATAAATCCTGTTCCATATTTTCCATTTTCTTCTCCATTTAAAATTCGTCTTTTGCTCTCAAACAACGGGGATACAGTACCATTACCGTCCAGATTGTAAACAGGAATATGAATACTTTTTTATATTTTCAGAAAACCCTTTATTTATTGGGTCAAATGGTCTGGCAGAGGGGACAAAATGTAGTACCGCGCTGGGCTACCACTATTTTTTTGAGCGGAGTTTTGCATCGATCACATGGTTTTCCAGATCGCCCATAGGCCTTAACTTCTGCTCGATTTCTCCCCGACTCCCCTTCCAGATCACGATAGTTTGTTTTCCCCTCACCTAAAGAAGTGCCCTGATTCTCCACCCCTACTCTCAGAACATGCTTGATGGCCTTAAATAGTTTTTCGAGCTCGGCATCGACAAGCGAATCCGATCGACGCTCCGGATGAATCTTCGACTCCCATAGTGCTTCGTCCGCATAAATATTTCCCAATCCCGCCACGATCGATTGATCCAAAATCAGCGGCTTAACCGGTCGATGCCGACTCAACATTGCCTCGGAAAAATACTTTCGTGTAAAGCGGCGCGTCAGCGCATCGGGACCGAGCTTTCCCAGAATCTCCTGAGGATCGTCCACCAGCTTCCAGCGGCCAAACTTTCGCGTGTCGCGATAGTAGAGCGTCAGCCCGTCCGACAAGTTTAAGATTATCCGATCATGCGGCCCCGGCACCATTGAAAGACTCCCCGCCATCCGCAGATGAATCATGATCGTCTTGCCCGACCCCAGCGAAAACATTAACCACTTTCCCTCCCGCGAGATCTCAGAAATCGTCGTTCCACAAACCTGTTTGGAGAATGCGGATACCGACAGCGGCTCTACGATCCGGGCCCAGTTTATTTTGAGGGATTGGATTTTCTGCCCCTCGACCCCTCGCGCCCGTAACTGCCGAGCAATCGTCTCAACCTCTGGAAGTTCCGGCATGGCTTATCCAAATGGCAAAATGATTTGCAGACCAGGAAAGGCGGCGGCGACGGCGGCTTCGTTTTCTTCAAGAAAGAGGAGCTTAATGTTGGGGCCGGCATCGATGGTGAGGTAGACCTCTAGGCCTTCGGAGCGGACACGTTGAATCTTGTGGATCTGTTCGATTGTTTCGGGCTGGAAATAAATCAGCGGAGGCCAGGCGGCTAACATGGTTGCATGCATCGAGAGGGCGTTGCGTTCCGCGGTTTTTCCGAGGGTTTGAATGTCACGTTCAGCAATGGCGGCGCGGATGACTTTAAGGTCTGCGGCGGCCTGTTGCGGCCAGCTTTTGTAGAGCTCCGATGTCGCAACCGTACGGTTCATTCCATCGCGCGACCCCACCTTTTTAGGTGCATCGGAAATTTTAAGAATCCCTATTCGGAATTCTGGCCAGGGTTTAGAAAGCGCCTCCGCAAATGAATCGGAGCCATCGGGATTAGAGCCGGCATGCCACTGAACAAAACCATCGTAGACCGAGCGCGATGCACTCCCACTCCCCAGACGCGCGAGCATGGATAGCTTCTTTTTATCCAGCCCCCACCCTGCCAAATCATCCAACGCCATCACTAGTGCCGCAAATCCAGAGGCCGAAGAGGCTAACCCGGCGGCGGTTGGGATATTATTTTCGGTGCGGACTTCAAAACAACGTTTTCCAAATTGGGGGAACAAAGAAAGAAAGGAAGCAATGCGTTTGGCGAAGGAACTATCGTGCGATTGAAGTTGTCCATTTAGATATACCGAAGGCGAATCGCTGGTCTCGGGGAGGAGCCGCAGCTCAGTACGGGTACCCAAAGAACCAAGAGAGATCGAGAGGCTAGAATTGATTGGTAGATTGAGGGCGGTATCGCGTTTTCCCCAATATTTGCAAAGCGCAATATTTGATGGAGCAAAGGCCACCCCGCCCTCTTTCAACTGAATCGGTGCATGGCCAATAATATTTTTTGCAAATTGAGATTGTATGTCGTGCATGAATTCCTTGTGATGTTGAACTTTTAAGAATTGGTACAATTTCATATGAAGAAAAGCAACGTCACAATCATCGCCACCCTCCTTATTGCCGTGCATATTTTAGTCTTTGGACTATTTGTCGGGAAAAGCAAAGACGGCAAAAAGCGAGCCCCAGCCCATACCGAAAGTGCTCAGCCTGCTCCAGCCATCGACTCTATGGCCCATTTTGCCATTCCAAAGCTAGCCACGCCGGCACTTGAAGAGGCCATCATCCCTGTTGAGATCGTCGAGCGTCCTCCCGCACCCGTACGCGAAACGATTGCCACGCCCGGCCATCGCGCAGGCTATATGCGTTCCGACCGCTCCAACCGCCGCACGACAAAGGTTTATCCAAAACTAACCGGCAATCCTTATAGGGGCGCAATCGTTATCGATGCAAGGACGGGGAAGATTCTCTACGAAAACCGCGCGACCACCTACTGCTATCCCGCGAGTGTGACCAAACTGATGACGATGCTTATTGTACTTGAACAGATTGACGCGGGAGTGATTCGTCTTACTGATAAAATAAAAATCACCAATGAAATCGCCAAAATTGGGGGTTCGCAGGTCTGGCTTGATCCCCGTGAAACTGATTTTACGATTGATGATATGCTCTATGCCCTGATGGTACATTCAGCCAACGATGCGGCCTATGCCTTGGCCGTGCATGTGGCTGGAAGCCGGGATACGTTTGTTGATATGATGAACCAAAAAGCCCGCGAACTTGGAATGAATGCGACCACTTATCATTCCCCCCATGGCCTTCCGCCTACCGATGGAACACAGCCCGATATCAGCACTCCCTACGATATTGCGATCCTTTCTCTTGCCGCATTGCGCCTTCCAAACACTCTGCACTACACGAGCACAGAGCTTAAATATATCCGAGGGGGCGCAACGATGCTGGCCACTCGGAATGCCCTCGCCAAGCGGGTTGATGGCTATCAAGGTTGCGATGGGCTAAAAACGGGCTATCACAACATGGGCGGCTGGTCACTCACCGCGACCGCCGAACGAAACGGTCAGCGCATCATCTCTGTGGTTCTTGGCAGTCCCGATAAAACCACGCGCTACGCCATCTCTCGCAAGCTACTTGACAAGGGATTCCAAACCTTAAAAAATTAACCGCTCTTCCTTTCCAAAACAACGCTACGCACGCTTGACCTAGGCTGGAGTTACAACGTATGGTTCCCGCCTTTTATCCCAAAATGGGTCCAAACACAGGAGTTAAAAATTTTATGAAAGTTTCAGTTAAAGATGCCGGCACTTGCCGCAAAACTATGAATATCAAGATTCCAGCAGAGGCCATTGCCATCGAGCGCACAGAGACCCTTAAGGCCTATACTAAGGTCGTAAATATTCCAGGATTCCGTAAGGGAAAAGCACCGGCGCAGGTTGTGGCTAGGAAATTTTCCACCGAAATCACAAAAGAACTTGAAGAACGAATGGTTCCACGATTTTATCATGAAGCCCTTAAGGAATCTGAATTAAAAGTAGTCGGCATTATCGATGTTTCCGAAGTAAAGATTGAAGAAGAGCAGCCCCTGTCCTTCAGTGTAACGGTCGATATTGAGCCTGAATTTAAGCTCCCAAAGTATGTCGATATCCCCGTGAAAGAAGAGAAAGAAAAAGTTACAGATAAGCAGGTTCAAGAGCAAATCGATGCCATTCGTAACCAACACGCCAATTATAATGAGGTTGAGAATAAAGCGGTTGAAAAAGGCGATATGGCACAGCTGACCTACGAAGCCACCGCTGACGGGAAACCACTTGAAGAAGTTGCCCCTGATGCTAAAGGCCTCGGAAAAGGTAATGGATATTGGGTTTCTGCAGACGAACAGGCCTTTATTCCGGGCATGGGCGAAGCCATTGTTGGACTAAATATTGGCGACAAAAAAGAGGTTCAAGTTGAGTTTCCAAAAACCTTTATGGTGAAAGAACTCGCAGGAATTAAAGCCACTTATACGATTGAAGTTACCGCGGTACGCGAACGAACGCTTCCTGAAATCGATGAAACCTTCCTGAGCCGCTTACAGGTGGAATCTGAAGAATCCCTGCGTACACAAATTCAGGAGCAAATGGAACAAGCGGCTGAACAAAAACTTTTGAACGATAAGCACGAACAGATTATTAAATATCTGATCAAAAAGACCAAACTTGATGTTCCAGAAAGTATTGTTCAACAACAAACCCGCAACGCAATGTATGATATTGCCCAACAGCGTATGATGATGGGGATGTCCCAAGAACAAATCGGTGAACAGCAGGAGGATATCCTGAAAGAAGCACAAGGTCGCGCCCTTGAAAATGTGAAGTTACGCTATATTGGCCTTGGAATTGCTACAGAACTAAAGCTGGATGTAAATGATCTTGAGATTGACGAGGAGATTGCATCCATGGCGATCCGCCAGCAGAAGGATGCACGTGCGCTTCGCAAGGAAATGGAAGAAAACGATACAGTAGAGAGTATCGGAGAGCAGATTCGCTTTAACAAAGCGCTCAATTACATGCTCGAAAATGCGAAAATTAAGTAACTTTAGAAATGCAGTTTTAAAATAAATGAGGTGACACAAATGTTAGTTCCAATGGTCGTCGAACAAACAGGGCGAGGCGAACGCTCATATGATATCTATTCACGATTGCTCAAGGAGCGGATTATCTTCTTGGGGAGCGCCATCGATGACAACGTTGCTAACCTAATCATTGCACAGTTGCTTTTTCTTCAGAGCGATGATCCAGAAAAAGACATCAGTCTCTACATTAACTCTCCCGGCGGTGTTGTGACGGCCGGACTGGCGATCTATGACACCATGCAGTTTCTTAAGTGCGACATCACAACCTACTGTATGGGTCAAGCGGCCAGTATGGGCGCCGTCTTGCTGGCGGCGGGTGCCCCCGGAAAACGCTACGCTCTGCCCAATGCACGAATTATGATTCACCAGCCCCTCGGCGGCGCACAGGGACAAGCCACTGATATTAATATTCAGGCTCAAGAAATCATGCGCATCAAACAGATTCTCAATGGAATTCTGGCTAACCACTCCGGCCGAAGCATCGAGGATCTGGAACAAGATACGGACCGCGACAACTTTATGTCGGCCACGCAAGCTGCTGAATATGGCTTGGTCGATGAAGTAATTGAACATGCAAAATAGTTAAGGTAGATCCCCATGGCCGATAAACATAAAGCAACGGAATGCTCCTTCTGTGGAAAAAGTGAAAAAGAGGTCAAGCGACTTATCGCCGGGCCGGGGGTATTTATCTGCGATGAATGTGTTGGGTTATGTGACTCACTACTCGGGCACCAACACTCTGATTCCGAAGAAGAACCTACCACTTCACAGGAAATTGGAGTGCTTTGCCCGCATGAAATTAAAGAAAAACTCGATGAATATGTTATCGGACAAGACAACGCAAAGAAGGTGCTATGCGTTGCCGTGCACAATCACTACAAGCGAATGTTTGCAGAACTTGAAGAAGATGGTGTTGAGCTCGAAAAAAGTAATGTATTGCTCATCGGCCCAACCGGTAGCGGAAAAACCCTGCTGGCCAAAACTCTTGCGCGCTCCCTCAATGTTCCCTATGCCATCACCGATGCCACAACGGTGACGGAAGCGGGCTATGTAGGCGAAGATGTGGAAAACATTCTGCTCCAACTTCTGCAAGCCGCAGACTACGATGTTGAACGTGCCCAACGCGGCATCATCTATATTGACGAAATTGATAAAATTGGCCGTCGTACTGATAATTCCTCTCTCACGCGCGATGTTTCTGGTGAAGGGGTGCAACAAGCCCTACTCAAAATCATTGAAGGAACGGTTTCACGAGTCCCCCCGAAAGGCGGACGTAAACACCCGCAACAAGAGTATATCGAGATTGATACCTCCAATATTCTCTTTATCTGCGGCGGCGCATTCGTTGGTATGGAAAATATTATCAAACACCGCGTCGACCAAAAAGTCCTCGGTTTTGGTGGAGTAAAAAAGAAAGAAACCTCCCCTAACTTTGTTACTATGAATGTCGAATCTGAAGATTTGCTGAAGTTTGGACTCATTCCCGAATTCATTGGCCGACTTCCGGTGGTCACCATGCTCAACGAACTGACGGAGGAAGAGATGGTTCGTATCTTAACCGCGCCAAAAAATGCACTGGTTAAACAATACAAAAAATTACTCGCTATGGACGGCGTCGAATTAAACTTTGAAGAAGATGCGCTCAAGGCGCTCGCGGCCATGGCCATCAAACGGAAGACGGGTGCGCGGGGCCTCCGAGCCATCATCGAGCATCTGATGCTTGATGTTATGTATGAAATCCCGATGCGCAACGATGTTACCCACAGCACCATTACACGCGACATGGTTGAACATGGCCTGCATCCGCTGGAAGGTCTAAAAGTCGTTGAATCAAAAAAGTCAGCATAACCCTTAAAATCCACAAAAGGAAAAGCCCTCAGTTAATCTTTGACATTGACGGGAAACCCCGTTAACTTTCGCGATCATTTTTTGAGAAATATAACTGACGGAGACTCCATTATGTCCATGCATAGCAGCTTAAAAGGCGCGGCCAAGATCCGCACAAAACGCAACGTACTTAAACGCTTCGAGCGTGTCGAGATTCTGAAGAAATCGGGAAAATGGCAGGATGGGGATCGCGCACATGGTCTTCCAAAAACCAAATCTGAAGCTTAGTTCCGACTGAATAATTTTTGAAAGCACTCTCGGCACTCCCTTGAGTGCTTTTTTTATTCAAAAAACCCATGACTCAATCCCCCCCTATTCGATTGCAAAAATACCTAGCCGATTGTGGACTAGGTTCGCGTCGGTTTTGTGAAAAATTAATCACGGCGGGGCGAATAACCATCGATGGAAAAACGGTTACCGAACTTGGAACTAAAGTAGATCCTTCCACACAGAAGGTTATTTGCAATGGGAAGGTGGTTCAAAAAGAAGCCTCCGTTACCCTTCTACTCAACAAGCCACCTAAAGTTATCTGTACCTCTGACGACCCGCAGGGCCGCACAACAGTGTTGGATTTGCTGGAGGAACTTCCAGAAAGAGTCTACACCGTCGGGCGCCTTGATTTTATGAGTGAAGGATTAATTATGGTCACCAACGATGGTGACCTTGCCCACTCGCTAATGCACCCACGATATCATATTGAAAAGGTGTACAAGGTTTGGATCGATAAACCGATCGGTTATCATCAACTTCAAAAAATGAAACGAGGCATCCCCAATCAAGGAGAAACCTTACGGGTATTAGATATCGATGAAGGCCAACACTCTCGAAAAGGGGTCGAATATACCATCACACTCGGCGAAGGAAAAAATCGGCATATTCGGAGATTGATGGAGCATTTTGAAAAGAAGGTGTTCCGATTAATGCGTGTTTCTATTGGCCCAATCCGGCTTGATGACCTGAAAATAGGTGAATGGCGGCCCGCGAAGCCCTCGGAATTAAAGCTCCTTCGTGCCGCAATTTCTGAACAAAAAAAGAGCACTTGACTAATTTAAGCAATACACTACCTTATTTCTCATATTTAAACATTGAGAGTGGCGTGAGGGAACTGGCCCAAAGATCGTCCGGCAACCTAGAAATTAAATAAGGTGCCAAGGCCAGGCTTTGTGATACAAAGCAACGATGCGTTCTCGAAAGAGAAAATATTGCTATCTTTCCTCGAAGTTCCTCCTCCCAATGAAGTAGTAGTTATTAAACGAAGAGGGAAACTCATGAGCAAACTAGAAACCAAGTGCCTACACGCTGGATATGAATCAGCAGAATCAACGACTCATGCACACGTTGTGCCCTTGTATCGCACCGCATCGTATCGTTTCGATAGCACTAAACACGCCGCAGATCTATTCTCGCTAAAAGAAATGGGGAACATTTATACTCGTTTAACGAATCCCACTACCGATGTGCTGGAACAACGCGTAGCCGCAATGGAAGGCGGTGCCGCCGCGCTAGCGGTTGCATCGGGAACCAGTGCCATCTTTTATAGCATCATTAATTTAGCAAAATCTGGTGATGAAATTGTGGCGGCCAATAACCTTTACGGCGGAACCTACACCCAATTTAACGATATTTTACCCTCGATGGGCATTAAGGTTCTTTTCGTTGACCCAACGAATCCACAAAATTATGCTGATGCCATCACCGAAAAAACTAAAGCTCTTTACTGCGAAACCATCGGGAACCCCCTACTCGACCTGGTTGACCTTCAAGCCATTGCAGATATTGCACACGCCAACGGCCTACCCCTAATTGTCGACAACACCTTCTCTACCCCAGCACTTACACGGCCGCTGGAACACGGTGCGGATATCGTTCTCCACTCCTTAACGAAATGGCTCGGCGGGCACGGCACCGGTATTGGAGGCATCGTGATCGACTCCGGTAAGTTTGACTGGACCACGGGAAAACACCCGCAATTATCCGATCCCGAACCGAGCTACTGGAATATGAGTTTCGCTAAGGATCTCGGAGACCTTTCTCCATTGGCTTATATTCTACGGATGCGACTGATTCCGCTCCGCAACCTTGGGGCCTGCATTTCTCCAGATAATTCTTGGATGGCTTTACAGGGCATTGAAACCCTTCCGCTACGAATGGAGCGTCATTCCAAAAATGGTCTAATCGTGGCTAAACACCTGCAAACCCACGATAAAGTTGAATGGGTACGTCATCCGGCTCTTGAAGGTGACCCGTCCTATGAACTCTCCAAAAAATATCTACCTAATGGTGCGGGCGGAATGGTGGTTTTTGGCATCAAAGGAGGGCAAGAAGCCGGCAAGAAGTTTATTGAAAGCCTTCAGCTTTTTTCACACCTCGCCAACGTAGGTGATGTTCGCAGTTTAGCGATTCATCCGGCATCCACCACCCACTCGCAACTGAGCAAAGAACAACAAGCATTGGGTCGCATCACGCCCGATCTAGTCCGTCTCTCGGTTGGACTTGAACACATCGATGATATCCTGTCAGATATCGACCACGCTTTAGAAACCCTTTAGGAAATTAATAGAATTACCCTCGTGGTAGCTTTTAAGGATACAATGGAAGTAAAAAGTCAATTTTACACCTACGGAAAAGACGCCGAATCCCGCCTTGTACTGCACAATGGACAGGACTTTGGACCTATCACCCTTGCCTATGAAACCTATGGCGAATTGAACGGGAAAAAGGACAATGCCATTCTGGTTTTCCACGCCCTATCAGGATCACAGCACGTTTGTGGATTTAATCCTGAAGTTCCCGAAACAGGAACCCGATGGAACAAGGAATGCCAGACCGGTTGGTGGGATGATTTTGTTGGGCCAGACCAAACGGTGGATACCAATAAATTCTTTGTAATCTGTGTGAATTACTTGGGGGGATGCTATGGAACAACAGGTCCTTCCTCTATAAATCCAAAGACGGGAAAAGAATATGGCGGCGACTTTCCGCAAATTTCCTTTAGTGATATTGTTGATTCACAAATCCCCCTTTTCAAGGAACTCGGCATAGAAACCTTTCATGCAGGGATCGGTTCATCTCTCGGGGGCATGCTCTTAATGAACTTTGCCGTACGCTATCCCAAGAGGGTTAAACGCGTAATTCCTGTCGCTTGCGGAATCGAATCCACCACACTCGCGCGAGTCCATAATCTCGAGCAGATTCTGGCCATTGAAAATGATCCCAACTTTAATAATGGCCACTACTATGATGGCCCCGCCCCCTTACGTGGACTTGCACTAGCTCGCATGATTTCGCACAAAACCTTTGTCTCTCTCCGCGCCATGGAAGCACGTATGCTCAACAAGTGCGAACAGGAGCAGGATGAGTTTTCTTGGTATAAAATCCGAACCCCGCTCGAATCCTACATTCTGCACCAAGGACGAAAATTTCTACAACGCTTTGACGCCAACACCTATCTTTATCTCATCGCCGCCTGGACTAGTTATCATCTTGCACGCGACTGCGGCGTAACGAACTATTCCGAGATATTCAACCACTGCAAACATCAAGAATACCTCGTCTTTAGCATCGATAGTGATGTTTGTTTTTATCCCGATGAACAAGA
>JAOZSZ010000031.1:0-3540 GCA_029939385.1 Pontiella sp.
ATGTTCTGAATTTTTCTCGACAACCGTGACCGATTCCGATTTTCTACGCGCTTATCCCACCCCTAAGGGCACGGATTTAGTGGATATTACGTTAGATATGCGGGAGGATCTTTTACTGCATATGCCGAGATTTCCAGTGTGTGGAGGGGAGTGTAAGGGATTGTGTGCGCAGTGCGGAGTGAATCTTAATGAGGGTTCCTGCGGTTGCAAAGTTAAGGAGCGACCAAATCAGTGGTCGGCATTAGACAATCTAGATTTATAGAACTTGAAGGAGGATTGCGATGGCAGTTCCAAAAAGAAAAACATCAAAGAGTAAAACCGCAAGCCGTAAGGCTCAAAATATGAAGAAGCCGATCACTCGTGCTTCAAGCTGTGCGCAGTGCGGAGCACCGCAACAGCCTCATCACGCCTGCCCAAGTTGTGGGTATTATAATGGACGTCAAGTTCTGACTGTTGCTCCTGGCGAGTAGATTCCTATGCGTATCTCGATCGATGCGATGGGCGGCGACTTTGCCCCCCAGGAAATTGTTGAAGGAACACTTCGGGCTGCTGAAACCATTCAGGGCATTGAGAAGCTGTTTCTTGTCGGTAATGAATCTGCCATTCATGCCGAACTCAAAAAACATAAGGGTTCTATCCCTTCTTGTATTGAGGTTATACATGCTTCTGAAGTGGTGGAAATGGGGGAGTCTCCGGCTGTAGCCATTCGGCGGAAGAAGGATTCATCTATTGCGCGAGCGGCGGCTCTAGTGAAAGACGGCAAGGCTGATGCCATGTTTTCCGCAGGAAATACGGGAGCAGCTGTCGCCGTTGCCACACTGAAACTTCGAACCTTAAAAGGGGTTGCTCGTCCGGCCATTGCCACGATCATGCCGACCCCAAAAGATCCGTTTGTCTTGCTTGACGCCGGCGCAAATCCTGACAGTACCGCTGAAATGCTTCAGCAGTATGCCGTGATGGGAAATATTTATGCGCGAGAAATTCTTGGGGTTAAAAATCCATCCGTCGGTTTATTAAGCATTGGTGGTGAGGCCGCGAAAGGGAATGAAATCACCAAAAAAACCTTTGGCTTATTAGAACAATTAAATCTTAATTTCGTCGGAAATGTAGAAAGTGGTGACCTTTTCGCCGGCCGGGTTAATGTGGCGGTCTGCGATGGTTTTGTCGGAAATGTTGTGCTCAAAACCAGCGAAGCAGTTGCTCGCATGATTTCCAATTGGCTTAAAACAATGTTCCGTGCTAATCCGCTACGTATTTTGGGTTATTTTCTGGCCCGGGGTGTTTTTAAAGAAATGAAGGCACACGCCGATCCATCGAATTATGGTGGAGCACCATTGCTCGGCGCGAATGGGGTGGTCATTATTGGTCATGGCTCTTCGAATGCGCTGGCCACTTATAATGCTATTCGTGTAGCCACCGAAGCCATCGACCACAATCTAAACGATTTGATTGAAGCGGAGTTAAAGAGTATAAACTCCGAAATTAAAAAATAGTATTTTTGCGAGAAACTATATGCAATCAATCCGCACAGTTTCAATTATCGGAACGGGATCGTATGTACCCGAAAAGGTGCTTACGAATCATGATCTTGAGAAAATCGTCGATACGACGGATGAATGGATTCATTCGCGTACCGGCATGCGTGAACGGCATATTGCATCGCCTGACCAAGCTACGTCGGATCTGGGCACAGAGGCCGCTAAAGTAGCGCTAATTGATGCTGGTATCGACGCGGAAGAACTTGATTTAATTATTGTTGCCACACTCTCTCCCGATATGTTTTTCCCCAGCACAGCCTGTTTTGTTCAGGATAAAATTGGGGCAAAAAATGCCTTTTGTTACGATTTAGGTGCAGCCTGCTCAGGATTCCTTTTTGCCTTAGATGCGGCAAAAAATCAGATTGCTTGTGGTGCGGTAAAGACCGCATTGGTCATCGGCGCAGAAAAAATGAGTACGTTCATCGATTGGAAGGATCGTGGAACCTGTATCCTCTTTGGTGATGGTGCGGGGGCCGCCGTACTTCAGGCGGGGGGTGAAGGTCGAGGAATCATGCAGTCGGTTATGGGCTCAGATGGTTCTTTGGCCGATCTTCTTTGGACGCCGGGAGGGGGAAGCCGGAATCCCATTTCGCATGAAATGATCGATCAGGGCATGCAGTACCTTAAGATGAAGGGACGTGATGTTTTTAAATATGCGGTGAACCGTATGACGGAATCAGTTATTCAGGCGTTGGAAAAAAATGAGGTTAGTGTGGATGAAATCAAATGTTTTATTCCGCATCAGGCGAATATTCGCATTATCGATGCAATTGCTAAGCGCCTCAACATTGCCGATCGAATATATACGAATGTAGAAAAGTATGCCAATACCTCGTCGGCCGCATTAGCGATGGCATTGGACGAAGCGGCCAAAGATGGAACTCTTAAAAAAGGTGATCTGGTTGCAATGACCGTTTTTGGCGGGGGCTTTACCTGGGGCGCAAACGTATTGGAGTGGAGTAAGTCATGAAAAAAGCAATTATTTTTCCAGGGCAGGGCTCGCAGAGTGTTGGAATGGGGAAGGATTTCGCCGAGGCGATCCCTGAGTGTAATGCTCTTTTTGATCAAGCGAATGAAATTCTAGGTTATGACCTTAAGAAAATCTGTTTTGAAGGCCCCCAAGAGGAACTCAATAAATCAAACCATGCGCAGCTCGGCATCTTTGTGGCCAGCGCGGTCGCTTTTCATGCTTTAGAGCTTAAGGATCCAACCCTTAAATATGATGTGCTTGCAGGGCACAGCTTGGGTGAGTGGACGGCTCTTTATGTAGCGGGAGTTGTTAGTTTTGAAGATACCATCAAAATCCTTCAAGCTCGTGGAAAGTATATGCAGGCGGCCTGCGAGGAAAATCCCGGGGCCATGTTGGCCGTGATGAATCTTGATGCAGAAACGCTGGTCGGAATTTCTGCTGATGCGGGGTGCTCTGTGGCTAATTTTAATTCACTTGCGCAAACCGTGCTTTCTGGAACTGCAGAATCGATCGATAAGGCGGAGAAATTGGTGAAAGAAGCGGGGGCCAAACGCGCCATTCGCTTGCCCGTTGCTGGCGCATTCCATTCTCCACTAATGCAACCTGCCGCTGAAAAGATGGAACAATTTCTTTCGGGAATTGAATTTGCGGACACTCAATCCCCCGTGCTTTCAAATGTGATGGCTGATGTACATGTTTCGACTTTAATTAAATCTAATATGGTTAAACAAATCACATCTTCCGTGCAATGGGTGGCTTCTATTCAAAAGTTGGTAGCAGATGGCGTTGAAGAAGTTGTTGAATGTGGGCCAGGAAAGGTTTTAGCTGGTTTGATAAAGCGTATTGACAAGACGATTGCAGTCCGTAACATCAGCCAATTAACTGATTTGGAAAAGGAATAGGAATATTTATGTTTAAATTGAACGATAAAGTGGCTTTGGTAACGGGGTCTGCTCGTGGGTTGGGACAGGCGATTGCTCTTAAATTGGCAGCGGCGGGAGCCGATATTGCGCTTTGCGATTTAAATGCCGA
>JAOZSZ010000031.1:3640-6377 GCA_029939385.1 Pontiella sp.
TGCACCAAAGCTGTTATGCGCGGTATGATGAAGAAACGTTCCGGTACGATTGTTAATATTGCTTCCGTTATCGGTCTCATGGGAAATGCTGGACAGGCTAACTATGCGGCATCGAAAGGCGGCGTAATTTCTTTCAGCAAGAGTGTTGCGAAGGAACTTTCTTCCCGTAATATTCGTTGTAACGCGGTTGCCCCAGGTTTTATTCGTACTGCGATGACCGAGGCGTTAGATGAAGACGTTCAGAATAAAATGAAAGAACTTATTCCGCTTAGTCGTTTTGGCGAACCGGAAGATGTTGCAAATGTTGTACTATTTTTAGCAAGCGATGCCTCGGCGTATGTTACAGGTCAAGTGATCTCGACATGCGGCGGAATGGTCATGTAAAACTTGTAAATATAAACCTAGAAAAGGAGAATAAATCATGGCACTTGAAGATAAAGTGAAAGATATCATTGTTGAACAACTCGGAGTTACGGCGGATCAAGTCGTGGAAGGTGCATCCTTCATCGAAGACCTCGGAGCAGACTCGCTGGACACCGTAGAGTTGGTTATGGCTTTCGAAGAAGAGTTTGGTGCTGAAATTCCAGACGAAGATGCGGAGAAAATGACTTCCGTTGGTGGCGTTATCAGCTACCTAAAAGAAAAAGGTTTCGGCGAGTAATTTTAGCTGAATAAATTTTTCAATGGCCGGAATTACTCCTCAGAGTTTTCCGGCCATTTCAGTATAGATTTGAGCTAAGGAGCGGGATATGAGTCGTGAAGTAGTAGTAACAGGTTTAGGTGTTGTTTCGCCCGTTGCGAGCGAACTTGATCGATTTTGGGAAGGGATTAAAAACGGCCAATCCGGGATTGATACGGTTAAGGCGGTTGAGAATATTGAGCAGTATGCCGTTCAGATTGGCGGAGAAATTCGTGACCTCGATATTGAAAAATTTATAGATAAAAAAACAGCTCGAAAAATGGATCCTTTTTCTAAATGGGGATTGGCGGCCTCTTGTATGGCGGTCGAAGATTCGGGTCTTGACCTTAATGCAATCGATCTGCAACGCGTTGGCGTTATTGCTAGTTCAGGAATCGGTGGCATGCAATTTATGCAGGCCCAATGTATCCGAGCAATCGAAGGCGGACCGCGCCGGATCTCCCCGCAGCTTATTCCCCAGATGATCACCAATATCCTTTCTGGATATGTGGCTATTAAATTTGGATTCAAGGGACCTAATTTTTGTGTTACTAGCGCTTGTGCATCGGGCACACACTCCATTGGTGAAGCCATGCGTATCATTCAACATGGTGATGCCGATGTCATGATTGCCGGTGGAGCTGAAGCCTCTCTTGCTATGCTTGGAATCGGTGGATTTTCTGCATTACGTGCCACGAGCCGGCTCAATGACGATCCGCAGGGTGCCTCTCGGCCATTCGATAAAGAACGCGATGGATTTATTATGTCTGAGGGTGCAGGAATTATTGTACTTGAAGAAAAGCAACACGCACTCAAACGAGGGGCAACCATTTATTGTAATGCCGCTGGTTATGGCCGGACATGTGATGCTTTTCACATCACAGCTCCAGACCAATCGGCGATTGAAGCGGGGCGCGGCATGTCGCTTGCCATCTCTGATGCGGGGCTTAATCCCGAAGATGTTGACTATATTAATGCACATGGAACCAGTACTCCGCTGAATGATAAAGGGGAAACTGCTGCCATTAAGGTCGCGCTGGGTAATGATTTGGCCTACAAGGTCGCCGTTAGTTCCACTAAATCCATGACCGGACATATGCTTGGTGCGGCCGGTGGGGTTGAAGCGGCGATCTGTGCGTTAGCAATTCGTGACGGTGTTGCACCCCCAACGATTAACTACAACACTCCCGATCCTGATTGCGATTTGGACTATGTCCCAAATACGGCGCGGGAAATGGAGATCAATGTTGCTCTAAGTAATTCACTTGGTTTTGGTGGACACAACGCCACGCTTTGCTTTACGAAGTCAAAGTAGGTTATTAAGATAAGTGAAATAAAAAAGGCGTCCCGCTTTGGTAGGGCGCCTTTTTTTATCTCTGGAATGGGTTGTAGATTGAAACTTTATGCGAGGACAGAACGAATGGCTATGATGTCGGCCTTGATTTGTTCTTTGAGCTTGCTGGCATCTTTAAAGACCTGGTCTCCACGAATATATTTTTGGTAACTCACTTCCACTTGCTGGCCGTAGAGATCAATATTTTCTTCATCAATAAGGTGAACTTCAAGTATTTGGGGGGCATTTTCGTGGAAGGTTCCGCGATGGCCAATATAGGCGGCCGCATTGTGAAGACGGTGGCCGATGCGGAGTCTTGCCGCATAGATACCACGCGGCGGAAGTATTTCATTTTCAGGTTTAATATTGGCCGTGGGATAGCCGAGGCTTCGGCCAATCTGTTCGCCGTGTACCACGGAGCCGATCGTACTGATAGGCTGGCCGAGCATACCGAGGACATCGGCTAAATGACCTAGTTTTATAGCTTCTCGGATACGAGTGCTTGAAATGCGTTTCTCTTTCCAACAAACCGCTGGATGGGCTGAAAAATATAATTTTTCTTCTCTGCATAGTTTGGAGAGTAGTTCTGGAGTGCCGGATCGATTTTTTCCGAAGGACCAATCTTCCCCAACAGAAATTCCCGCTAACTCAGGAATATAGGAGCGAAGTTGCTCAAAAAAATGAGCCGGTTCTTGTTCCATAAATTCGCTAGTGAAGGGCTGAAG